>NZ_JBHIPJ010000026.1:0-5652 GCF_042195945.1 Bartonella sp. AP30XZML
TGCCATAAGAAGTAAGAGTTTACGGTGTTACGAATGATTGACAATCGGGTATAATCGGGTATATATTCCGGTATGAAAACAAATACACTTCAAATTACACAAGAATTGTTGGCTCTCACAAAAAACTTTGACATAAGATGCAGTTACACGAAAGAAGATTTGGAAGCCGTAGATTCTCCACCATTGACAGATGAAGAACTTGCACGCTTAAAGCCAGCTAAAGACGTTTTACCAGCCTCCTTTTTTAAGTATGTAACAGAAGAGCGCCGTAAACGTGGGTGAAGTCTTAAAAAAGCAAGTGGTTGTTAAGCAAAACGATCTCGCTACTCTAAAAAATGCGCTTTATAGTTGAAA
Organism: Bartonella sp. AP30XZML; assembly: GCF_042195945.1. Classification (NCBI taxonomy): domain Bacteria; kingdom Pseudomonadati; phylum Pseudomonadota; class Alphaproteobacteria; order Hyphomicrobiales; family Bartonellaceae; genus Bartonella; species Bartonella sp. AP30XZML. The sequence goes on from NZ_JBHIPJ010000026.1 coordinate 355, forward strand.
TTAAACTTCAATTGTATTACATTGAAATACAGTTACAAGAGGAGAGCTCATCATGGCTGCTAGTCGTATGGTTCAGGCGCGTGTACCAGAAGAAATTCAAAATATCGCTAATCAAGTTATTCAAGCCTCTGGTTTATCAGTAAGTGATGTCGTGAGAGTGTTGATGACACGTATTGCGCAAGATAAAGCTATTCCGTCCTTCTTGTTTCAACCTAATGCGGAAACTATAGCGGCTTTTGCAGAACTAGAGGAAGGTAACTTAAAAAAGTTTCATTCCGTAGACGAATTATTTGATGATCTCTATGCGGACGATTGAACGTACCACTATCTTCAAACGTGATTTCAAGCGTGAAATGAAAGGACGGTATCGGCATCTTTTAGATACTGATTTGCACCAAATCATTGCAGCATTAGCAAATGATCAACCTTTAGAACCTCGATATCATGATCATGCATTGACTGGGAATTGGAGCAATTATCGAGATTGCCATATTCGACCTGACTTAGTGTTGATTTATCGCTTGATTGGTCAAGATCGATTGATTTTAGTGCGTCTGGGCTCCCATTCAAAACTTGATCTTTAGATCACCTCCCCATTTTGAGAATGGGGAGAGGAGATGTGTTTTACTTAAGCAACCTTTTTAATGGGGCTCTCGAAATTTGGTTCATAAGCGCGTAACAAAGAATCCATGCTATGCGGCAGTTCTGAATCGCCAAAATCTGTTAGAATTGCTAAAATCTTTGTAATATTGGGTAGTTCATTTTGAAGTTTTAAAACTAAAACTTTTTCTATCAATTCCATAACTTCAACTATGGCATTACAATTTTCATCTCCAATGCCTCGATGATTGGAAAATTTAAACAGTGCCATCCATAAATCACACAAGAAATTGGTATCTATCTTCATTGCACACCTCCATGGATTTGTTCTCTCAAACATGCTAGTCCTCTGGATGTGATTTTTGTTGAAGGCAGTACTTTCTCTGTACCATCCGGTCTTTGAATGGTGATAGCAGGGCAATCCATAAAGCCTTTCTTGATTTTATCCTGATAAGGTAACAGAGGCGCTCCTGGAGCACGTCGATAGACCCAATCATGTTTACGCAAGTAATCGGTTAAATCTTTTGGTCGCACTTCAAGCATCTTCGCTGCTTCGATAAGACCAAACAAACCATCAGAGCGTTTTAAGCCTTCTAAAGCCTTTGCTTTTGGAGTTAGTTCTGCAATCACATGATCTTTCTGTTTGATTTGGCTTTGTAAGTGATTCAAGACACCCAGTAAGGCTTGGGGAGTTGAGTAATCGATTTGTGGTGTTGCTACTTTTTTCAAAAGCTGTTCACATTTGATAAAGTATTGACGTGCTTCATGCCCTTTATCATTACGCTCTATCATGGAAAGGTGTTTAGCCATGTCTAACGTAATGTGGTATTCTATGCTTGGGCGCCCACCTTTTTCTAAATTTTTAGAAAAACCTATAAAGTCTATATTTTCTCGAAAATTACATTCTTTAATGCGATTTTTAATCCAGTCTGCAAACTTTGATGTAATCTCCAAAAATGCGTGCAAATCACGAGCGTTTACCGTTTGAACAGTTTCCTGATCAATGGTTTGTTCCGATATCGGAATAAGAGTGTTCATGAGAACTCCTTGCTATTTAGACGTTTTTCATTGACACTTTAATTAGAAAGCGCCGGGTGCTGAAAAACACGGTAGCAAGTCCGTCGTTACGCTTTTCCCAAAAGGGTATTGTATAGCGTAACTACACCCGACAAAGTCATTATATGCGTGTAACATACAATGAGTCAAAGCTTTTAATGTGCGGAAAACTGATTATTTCGACAATCAATCCGCTTGCTATCAAGGTGTTTTTCAGGCACCTGATTTGATTATTCATATTGTCGCCACATTGTCAAGTGGCAAAAATTACTTCTTGCTAAGAAAACGTTTCACATACTGTACAGTGTACACATTAAATTTGTTATTTATCAATGTGTTAAGTGTACAATGTACAGTCGATTTGAAAATTCTGTCGCTAGCGATAGTTTGCGCTAGCCTGCCCCGCAACAGACCCAACCCGCTGGGAAGTACCTTTTACATTGATTTTATTGATTTTTTATGGAAAAAGAGAAGCATAATTGGTAATCTTCTTTAAATTAATATCTTCTCCACTCTGCAAGTGGAGAAGACGAAATCATATTTAAAACTAAGCAGCTTTTACGACAGATCTTTCTAAGACTTGTTTTGCTTCTTTGATTAAAGCTTTATAATGTTTGCTCTCTTCTACCAACGTAAAGGCTTTAACAAGATGCATGTGAAGAGGTCCATAAATGTAAACAGCCTTTTTAGTTGGAGACATTTGATCCCAATCTTTTGGGAAAGCAAAACGTATATCATCACAATAATCAACAGATTGGCTTTTTAGTTTCTTTTCACATTCAATAAAATAACGGCGTGCTTGACGTCCTTTCTCATTGCGTTCAACCATTGAAAGCTCTTTCGCCATGTCTAGAGTTAGGTGATAATCTATTGCTGTAACAGCTCTAGATTTTGCGGTCCCCAATTTTGGGGACCGCAAATCTTGTGTTTTTATAAAATCACTACCCTCTTCAAATTTATACTGATGAATGCGGTCTTTAATCCAGGTAGAAAAATCTTTCCCTATTTCCAAAAACGCGTGTAATTCGCGTGCATTTACTGTCTGAACAGTTTCCTGATCAACTGTTTGTTCCGTAATTTTTATAAGAATGTTCATAATGAACTCCTATGCAGTTAGAGGTTTTCTATTGACACTCAACAAAGAATGCCGGGTGCTAGAAAACACGGTGCATAGTCCGTCGTTACGCTTTCCCTATAAAAGGTATTGTATAGCGTAACTACACCCGACAAAGCCATTATATGCGTGTAACATACAATGAGTCAAAGCCTTTAATGTGCGGAAAATAAACTGTTTCGGCAATCTATCCGCTATGCATCCAAGGTGTTTTCTAGGCACCTAACGCAACGATATATGTTTTCTGTGAATCTTGTCAAGAAAGAAAATTCCAGTACAAAGCTTAAGAACATTATTTAGCTTTCCTATTGGCAGCGTATTCATGACGAGCAAGTTGGTACTGTATGTTTTTGATTAATTTTTCATTGGCTTCTTTTACAATAGCATTTGCAATTTCTGGCTTGGACATCACTTTAGCAATTGAAGGTCCTTCTTGTTTTGCAATGGGGAATTGATCTCCGTCATCTCTTTGAAACACATTCCCTCCCATTTTCAAATCAACGCGCTTTGGAAAACTCCCACCCTTAATAAAACCATGAGGCAAGATTTCTTTCTTTCCAAATAGTGTGTAAGCCACGCCGNTATTTGGGCTGATGAGATGTCTGCAACTTGCTTTTCAGTAAAGCGTTCAACTTGTTTTGCTGCAGTGTTTAGAGCATTACGCAGAGCCCAATTAAGGCGTGGTGCTTGAAGGTTTGTGAAGGTATCTTTTGCCTGTTGAAGATACCATTTTTGGTGGATGATTAATTTCAACTTCTAAGCCTTTTTTGGGGTAGGTGTTGATGATTTAGAAACTTTAGATGCTTTAGGCTTTTCGAGAGAGGTTTCCTCTGGTACTGTTTCAGATGATATTTGGTTGGGTTCTTGTTCTATTTGCTTAATTTGTTCAACTCCCTTGTCGGGCTTTATTTTTGTTTTGATTTCAATAAAAGGTTTAGCAGCATTAGCGCGTTTGAGACGTGCGTAGACTTGATTGGAGATCTCTACAAATGGATTATTGGGAGTTGAAGTTTCAAAACGAACAGTGCTTTTGTTATCGCCAACAACACACATTGGCTTGGTGATGATTGCTTTCATCTTCGCTCCTTTTGAGGCAATGAATTAATGACATCATTGGTCACTTAATGGCTTTTGTTATGTGCAAAATAGATTAGCCTATTTTATCAATAAAAACAGTGCTTTAAGCCATCTTAAAAGCTTAATATTTTACCAAATTTTAGGGGATATTTTTGAATTTTAGACACAATACGACTAGTGCAGTAACGTCATTAAATAAAATTTTTTACACATTGTCAAGAGAAAAAATCTATATTTTGTATTTTTTTATTTTTTTGATCAAAACTTGGTATTTAAAAAGCCGCTTTTTAATTTTCTATAAATAACAACATATTTGTTTCATTTAAACATTTTAGATGTTATACTATATTTATGAATAGCCAAGAATTAAAAAGATATCTTACAAAGCATGGTTGCAGTTTTACTTCGGGGAAAGGCGGTCATTTAATTGTAAGACTTGGTTCTAAAAAAACGGTTTTGCCAATGCATGGTGCGCGAAAAGAATTAGGAACGGGATTAGTTAATAAAATTCTCAAAGATCTTGATCTAAAGTAAGTCTGAATATGGAGATGTAAATGAAATATGCACTTAAATTTATCAAAGATGACAATGATACTCTTCTTGTCGTTTGCAAAGACTTTCAAGAATTTATTACATATGGTAACGATGAAAAAGAAGCTTTAGAAAATGCTAAAAACGCACTTTTAACAGTTATTATGGGGCGTTTCCAAGATCGTGAATTTGTTCCGTGTGGTATTTATGATGTTACCTATCCTTTTGTTGAAGTCTCTTCATTGGTCACTTTAAAAATTGCAATACATAACGCTATGATTGAAAAAGACTTACGCAAAGCTGATCTTGTGCGTCTTTTAAAACTTCACCCAATACAAATTGACCGATTGTTGGATTTAAACCATGCAACAAAATTAGATGCCTTAGAATTCACTCTCATTGCTCTTGGAAAAGAGATCTCTATTAATATTCAAAATGCTGCTTGAATTTAGCGGTTTTGTATAAAATGTTTATGAAGCGCATTAAGAGCAATGCGCAATGAAAGCACAAGGCGTGGTAGTGATTGATCTTCTATGACAAGATATTGTAATGCGGCATGAAGGTTATATTGACGGTGTAAACATTGAGCTTCTTGAACAACATCTTTTACAGCTAAAAGATGTTCTGTTGCCTTCTGTACCCATTTCTCTCTTGCTCCGTTATCAGAAGTTGTAGGCATTTCATCATAAATTGCATTTGGTAAGGCTTTTGCACATAGGTAATTGTTTTTCACTTCAAGATATTTTTGTGCAGCATCATACTGATCTTGATTAATCACACCTTGCAGATAAAGCCGTCCGATATAAGTAGCGGAAAGCGGATTTTTAGCATCTTCTATGGTCAAACCAAAATGCTTAGCACGTATCTCTATTGCCAATTTATCCATGGGTTCATGCGGTGTTTTTGCTCGTGAGATGCGT
>NZ_JBHIPJ010000027.1:0-115572 GCF_042195945.1 Bartonella sp. AP30XZML
GATAAAGATCTTACAGAAACAGAACAACAGCTTCTTCATGAGATGATAGAGACCTATCAAGGCTTAAAGATGATGTCACGCTTTATGAAGTGGATTGCCTTCATTGTCTTTATGTTTGTTATCGATTTTGCCCGCCTTATGGACGCACTCGATAATATCTTATCACACCTCAAAAGATGGATAACAAAAAGTTAGAACATCTTAGAATAGAGACCCTTTGGACCTCTGGTTTTGCTAAAAAAACACCCCGAAAAGAACTCTTGATTCGCAATAATTGAAGAAAATCATAAAAAGATTTGTTAGAATCAGAAGAAAATATTTCTTCTCTAATAGGACTTTTTATATGGTTACATCTTTTGGTAAAATTTTACGGAAACTTCGCATTGATCACTCCGAACGCCTCTTAGATATGGCTAAGAAATTAGACATATCTGTATCATTTTTATCTTCTGTCGAGATTGGCAAAAAATCTGTTCCTGTAGGACTGGAGGAAAAAATCATAGAGCTTTATGGTTTAGATAAAGAGAAGGCTTTACTCTTAAGGAAAGCAGCTTATGCTTGTCGCAAAAGTTTTACAATCAAGACTTCTGATCCGTTGAGACGTGAAGCTGTTGGTGAGTTTGTTAGAAATTTAGAGAATTTTTCACGACAAAACTTAGCAGAATTAAAAGACTTTCTTGAGAAAGTTTGCAAAAAAAGAGGCGTCCTATAGAGATAGGTTGAAAAATCCTATTCCCTAACTTTTATTTACGCGTCCCTCACTGTAAAAAATATATGGAAAATCAATAATTTATTTTGGATAAAAAAGAACATGGTGCCCCCAGAGAGACTCGAACTCCCGACCCCCTGATTACAAATCAGGTGCTCTACCAACTGAGCTATAAGGGCATAACCATGTAGGAGTTAGCACAAACTAACAAAAAGGAAAACAGAAAATTATTAAATTTTATGCATATTAAAAGAAAACTATATAAAAAATAACCAATTTATTTCCTTTTTTCCACTTTTTACAGCAAGGTTGGAACTATCCTTATGTTGATATCTTATAGAATCTTTTATAAGAATGCACCGTTTTGCTATCGAATTACGAATCTGAAGACTTTGATTGATGAGCAAGGTAATTTTCTAGCCAGTGAATATTATAATTACCATCAGCAACATCTTGATTATTAATAAGATCGCGAAAAAGAGGCAGTGTAGTTTTTATCCCATCGACGACAAATTCATCTAAAGCACGCCGTAAACGCATCATACATTCTAAACGGGTACGTCCATGAACAATCAGCTTTCCAATCATGCTATCATAGTAAGGAGGAATATGGTAACCTGAATAAGCGCCTGAATCAACACGAATCCCTAAACCTCCAGGTGTATGAAAATGTGTAATGGTTCCAGGTGATGGCGTAAAGTTAATAGGATCTTCTGCATTAATACGGCATTCAATGGCATGACCAGAAAAACAGACTTCATCTTGTGTCACTGAAAGCTTACAGCCTGATGCAATATGGATTTGTTCGTGGACTAAATCTATACCTGTAATTGCTTCAGTTACAGGATGCTCGACTTGTAAACGTGTATTCATTTCAATAAAATAAAATTCGCCATTTTCATAAAGAAATTCAATAGTACCAGCTCCACGATATCCAAGTTGGGCACAGGCATTTGCAACAATACTTCCAATTTTTTTCCGTTCAGTTTCATTAAGTGCAGGTGATGTAGCTTCTTCCCATACTTTTTGATGCCGTCGTTGAAGTGAACAATCGCGTTCTCCTAAATGAATAGCATTTCCCGCACCATCACCTATGACTTGAATTTCAATATGACGGGGTTTTTCTAAATATTTTTCTATGTAAACAGCGTCATCACCAAAAGCAGCTTTCGCTTCTGAACGCGTTGTTTTGAGAGCTATAGAAAATTCTTGTTCAGAATGAACGACTTTCATACCACGTCCACCACCACCTGCAGAAGCTTTTATAATAACTGGATAACCAATTTCACGAGCAGTGCGTAAAGCATCTGATTCTTCAGTGACTGCTCCATCTGAACCGGGAACTACAGGAATACCAAGTTTTTTGGCGGTTTTCTTTGCTTCGATTTTATCGCCCATGATTCGGATGTGAGTAGCTGTTGGACCGATGAATGTAATATCATGGGCTTCTAGAACATCTGCAAATTTTGCATTTTCAGAAAGAAAGCCATAACCTGGATGAACAGCATCCGCTCCTGTAATTTCACAAGCAGCAATAATTTGCTGAATACTCAAATAAGAATCACGAGCGGGAGGAGGGCCAATACAAACACTTTCGTCAGCAAGACGAACATGCATTGCATCTGCATCAGCGGTAGAGTGAACAGCCACGGTTTTTATGCCAAGTTCTTTACATGCACGTAAAACGCGAAGAGCAATTTCTCCTCGATTAGCAATGAGGATTTTTCGAATCATGGTTGCCCCTCGCTTTATTCAACAATAATAAGTGGTTCACCAAATTCAACAGGTTGACCATCTTTGACAAGAACAGTGGTTACCGTACCTGAGCGCGGTGATGAAATTTGATTCATTGTTTTCATGGCTTCAATAATAAGTAATGTCTCCCCTTCAGAAACATTTTGCCCTACTTCTACAAAAGGTTGCGCGCCTGGTGAAGGTGCAAGATAAGCTGTTCCAACCATTGGAGAGGTTATTGTGTTTTTTGATCTATCTTCTTGGATAGATTGTATAGGAGATTCAGCTGTTGGAACTGGAGAAGATGTTACAGAAAAAGTAGGAGTAGAAACAGGAGCATAGATTGCTTGCTCAGAAGAAGTTAAGGTATTTTGGCGTGAGACACAAATACGAAGCTCCCCTTGTTCAACTTCAATGTTCGTTAAATTTGTATCATTCAAAATTTCAGCAAGATCACGAATAATTTTCGTATCAATTGCGTTTTTTGCCGAATCCATTTTTTTTGTTGCCATTTTATTTCTAACTCCTTGATCAATGAAGATCGTCATTATCTCATTTTATGACCGAATATCTCTAGATTAGGGATGACATCTTTTGAGGCTTTAAAGATTTTTATTTCCTTTAAATCATTATACTTTGCAATTTAAAACTTGTATCTGCTTTACGCAAAATTGCACTTATAAGCCTGTTATCAAAAAAGAGAAAGCATAAAATTACCTCATTTACAGTATTCTTCCTAAAACGGATCAGGTATTCACTGTGTATTATCTATCGCTTGTTTTAGAATATCCTGTTTGGCAGCGCCGATGAATATTTTATCACCAATGATGTAAGAAGGTGTTCCCGTAATATGAAGTGCAGAGGCAATTTGAATGTTTTCTTTAAAAGCGTTTTGCAGAGTGGGATCTTGTATTGCATTATGTAGTTTTTTTTCATCTGCTCCTAATGAAACAGCTACTTTAATAGCTTTAGCTTCATTTGCACGACCCTGATACATTAAAAGCGTTTTGTGAAACTGAGGATATTTCTCTGGAAATTGTTTTCGAAATGCGTAGGCAACAGTATGGGCTGCCATAGAATCAGAGCTTAAAATTGGTAAGTCCTTGATAATAACCTTTAAATCTGGATATTCTTTTATCAAGTCTTCTATATTTGAATAGGAAATTTTACAATATCCACAGTTGTAATCAAAAAAATTGACAAGCACTCTTTTACCATTTGGGTTTCCCAAAACAGCGTCATGAGGAGAATGAAAAATCTCTTTTTCTAATGAATGAATGACTGAAGTTTGTTTTTGGTTTTCGTATTCATTCTGTTTTTCCAGCTTATCTTGAAGAATAAGCTGCATTTCAATCATAATTTCTGGATGAGTAAGAAGATACTCTCTGACGATTTGTTGAATATGATGAGAATCAGTATGTGGTATCATTTTTTCTTTAAGCTTAGATAAAAAGCTAGAATCTTCTAAAAGTTGTGATTTAAGCTTTTCTAAGCTTAAATCATTTGCTGTTTTTGAGCGTGACGTTGCGTTTGATAAAGAAGGTAAAAAGATTAAAATACTCGACATAACTATGACTAAAATTTTTGAAAGAAGTGTTATTTTCGAGTTTTGAGAGTGATAATTCATTTGGATACCTTCACATTTTCTAGGGTGTCATTGAGTGAACTATATGAAAAGTGCTATCTATGTGCAATGAAGCATTTAGTTATAGTGTATCTTTAAGAATGAGAAAAAACATCAATTTTTCTCTAAAAAGATTTCATATGATGAACCTTGGCTTGGCAAGGATTATGTTTTGTAAAAGATAAAAAAATTCTCTTTAATTTGTCAAATGTTGTTTTGATGTATAAGGATATCAAAAGCTTTTTGTGCGTGTTTATTTTAAGAAAAAGTACGTTGATAATACAATGAAGAACACTTGTATTATTTTTTCCTGTTGCTTTATTGAATACTGAGAAACAAAATTAAATAATGAAAAGTGAAATTATGAAAACTACAACACATTATGAGCTGTTTATCATTGGAGGAGGGATAAACGGCTGTGGATTGGCAAGAGATGCAGCAGGACGCGGATTTAAAGTGGGATTGGCTGAAATGAACGATCTTGCATCTGGGACCTCAAGTGCGTCAACAAAGCTTATTCATGGTGGGCTTCGTTATCTTGAACACTATGAGTTCAAACTTGTTCGTGAAGCATTGAAAGAACGCGAGATCATTTTACGTATGGCTCCACATATTGTGCGTCCTTTGCGTTTTCTCCTTCCTTATCATAAAGAATTGCGCCCTGCTTGGATGTTGCGTTTTGGACTTTTTATTTATGATTATTTAGGGAATTGGAATCAGAAATTGTGGCGCAGTAAAACGATTAATTTTTCACAAAAATTTTGCTCTACACTGAAGAAAGAATATCAGAGAGGTTTTGAATATTCTGATGCAAGAGTAGATGATGCGCGTTTAGTTATTGGCAATGCTCGTGATGCAGAAAAGTGGGGAGCTGATATAAAAGTACGAACAGAAGTTCTCTCTTTAAAAAAAGAAGACAATAAATGGCATATATTTCTTCAAGACAAGTTAAGTAGCAAAGAATATAGTGTCACAGCTTCTTATATCGCGAATATGACAGGACCTTGGATTGATCATGTTTTGGCAAGCATATTAGATTGTAAAGAACATCCACCAGTACGGCTTGTTAGAGGTTCTCATATTTTGGTTCCCAAGCTTTATACTCATGATCGTGCTTATATTTTTCAAAATGGTGATGGGCGTATTATATTTGCTATTCCGTATCAAGAAGAGTTTACCTTACTTGGAACAACAGATTGTAATTATCAAGGAGATCCGGCTGACGTTCATATTACTGATACAGAAATTGATTATATTTGTGCAGCAGCCAGTGAATATTTCATACAACCAGTGTTGCCTGAAACGATTGTCTGGTCTTACTCTGGAGTTCGTCCACTCTATGATGATGGAGCTTCAAAAGCACAAAAAATTACGCGCGATTATGTTTTAAAAGAAATGGGAACAGGAACGACACCAAAGATACTTAATCTTTATGGTGGAAAGATTACAACTTATCGTAAGTTGGCTGAAGATGCGATGAAATTTGTTGAAAAAGAGCTTGGTAAAAAGGGAGCATCATGGACGGCTAAGGCAGTACTTCCAGGGGGTGATTTTCCCTATAACAAATTAGATACAATCGAAAATAGGATTGCTCTTTTAATGCCAGATTTAGATGCTTTTACACATCGCAGGCTTGCACGCTCCTACGGTACGGAAGCATTGGTGATCTTTGCACATGGTAAGGCAAATAAAGGAAAAAATTTTGGACATGGGCTTTATGAAGTAGAAGTAAAATGGTTGATGGAAAAAGAATGGGCTAAAGTATGTGAAGATGTGTTATGGCGTCGTTCAAAACTGGGGCTCCTATTTAATGAACAAGAGGTTGATACTCTTTCTTCCTATATGCAAAGCCAACAAGAGATTGAACAACGTTTATGATCATTTCATTTTACAAATTGTATCTGCAATATTGTAAAATATTTTCCTTCGAGAGATACTGATATTAGTTATAGATATTAAAAAGGCAATGGTTGTCTATACCCTGATTTTAGTTTTTTTTTGAAAGAATCACAAAATGGCAAAATTAGATAGAATATTTAAGATGAAATTTGTCTATCTTATAAAGTGAAATCTAAGAATATCACCAAAAAGAACTCATTGATAAAAAATAATTTATAATTAGATTCGTGTGAAATAAGGTTTTTTCTTCTTTAGGAGAAGATAAAGCTACTTTCTGTATCGTTTATTTGCACAATGAGTTAAAAAAATCTAAAGAAAATTAAATCGATCATGAAAAATTGTATAATGTGTTAGTTTAGCATTTATTATCTTAAACGCTGTACTAAATCATGTAAGGGGAGAGGCTTGAAGAGCGTAAGAAGAACTTATAAATGAGATTTTTATATTATAGTAAAAATCTTCTTTTTTCATGTTTATATACCTGAACACTAATCTATGAGAAATGCGATATTGTGTTTTGGCATGATTGATTGTAGTAAACCTTGATATCAATTGGAAATAATGAGCTGTTATTATACTCATGATAGTATAAGAGAATAAAATTTTCCGTAAACTAAAAGTAAGTATTTTTTTATGTATAAAGAGAGAGCTATAGGGACATGAGAGTAATACCCTCATGATATTTTACAACCTTCCATCGCCTATAAAATTTGCAGTAGCACCAATGTTGGACTGGACAGACCGACATTGCAGGTTTTTTTATCGTCTTTTAACGAAAAAAGCTCTCCTTTATACGGAAATGATGGTAGCAGATGCTGTCATTCATGGTGTTCGTGAACAATTGTTGGCTTTTAGCGACAAAGAACGTCCAGTTGCATTACAATTAGGGGGGGCAGATCCGAAAAAGTTAGCAGAAGCTGCACGAATTGCTGAGGATTTTGGCTACAACGAAATAAATCTCAATGTTGGTTGCCCATCAAATCGTGTTCAAGCAGGGGTCTTTGGAGCTTGTTTGATGCTACATCCAGACATTGTGGCAAATGCAGTAGAAGCAATGAAACGAGAGGTTACTATACCTGTAACTGTCAAATGTCGGATTGGAGTGGACGAACAAGATGAAGAGTTAGCGTTAGATCTTTTGGCTAATCAGGTTTGGAATGCTGGATGTGATGCGCTCTGGATACATGCACGCAAGGCATGGCTACAAGGATTGAGTCCGAAAGAAAATCGCAATATTCCGCCCCTTAATTATGAAAGGGTTTACAAATTAAAAGGTCAATATCCTCATAAATTCATTGGGATAAATGGTGGAATTAAATCGATTGATGAGATCAAAGAACACTTAACTTTCTGTGATGCTGTCATGGTTGGTCGCCAAGTTTATCATGATCCAACTTTGTTAAAACATATTGATTTTGAACTCTATGGTGAGTCGCAGAATAGTCTAAGTGAGAGTGATCTTATTGAGGTTATGTGTGATTATGCGGCTCGACATATTGCATCGGGGGGACGGCTTTCTCATGTGACGCGTCACATGATTGGTTTATTTCATGGGCGGGGTGGTGCACGTCGATGGCGGCAAATACTATCAAATGATGCGACAAAACCAAACGCAGATATATGTACTTTAAAAGAAGCTTTTTATGCTCTCATTTAATAACAGTCAGACAATTAACATATATTAAAGTTGAGATCCTTTGCGTTTTGATTTCTTTGCGATAATTTTGATCCCTTCAATTTTATAAGTTTTTGAAAGTTTATAACTTTTATTATGAATAAGAATGTTAGAATTTATATATTAAACGGCATGCTGATTATGCCTATTAAATAAAAAATAGCTTAAGGGTATCACTGTAAAGTAGTCATAAGATATTAATAACATTTTGAATCTTGCACGTTTGTTATTGGGGTAGAAAATAGAATGTAGAAATTATTGCTTTCATAGTATTTAACATTTTTAAAGCACTGTTAAAAAAACAATAAATTATTCATATCCTGTATATATGACGTGATTTTCATAAACATTGTAGATTTTAAAAGGTATCCTTATGATCGCTAGTCCATTTGATGATTTTCGTGCTTTGCTTACAAATTTACCTGTTGCTGATGAGTTTTCTATAATTTTGGCAAAAAAATGGCAAAAAAACTTAACAAAAGAGCAAGGAACATTGGGAAAACTAGGAGATATTGCTGTTTGGTATGCGGGGTGGAGGGGTACAGAAAAACCTATCGTAACGCGACCTTTGGTTGCTATTTTTTCTGGAAACCATGGTATTGTAGAGGAGAATATTACACCATTTCCACAATCTATGACACAAAAAATGGTAGAAAATTTTGCCTCTGGTGGAGCTGCTATCAATCAAATTTGTATTGCTTATGATCTTGGATTAAAAATTTTTGATTTAGCATTGGAATATCCAACAATGAATATTACGAAGGATGCCGCAATGGATGAGCGGAGTGCGGCTGCTACAATGGCATTTGGAATGGAATCCATTGCGGGTGGGACAGATCTTTTATGTATTGGAGAAATGGGAATTGGAAACACAACAATAGCTTCAGCTTTATGCTTAGCATTGTTTGGAGGGGAAGTGGAAGAATGGACAGGAAATGGTATGGAATCAGAAGGTGATTTTTATCAGCGTAAAATTGCAGCGGTTAAGACAGCCATTTCTTTGCATAAGGATTATTTTAATGATCCTTTTGAGATAATGCGTCGCTTAGGAGGACGTGAGATTGCTGCTATGGTTGGTGCTATTTTAGCAGCAAGAATAGAAAAAATACCCGTTATTTTAGATGGTTTTGTGGCAACAGCAGCAGCAGCGGTTCTTTATAAAATGCATCCAAAAGCTCTTGATCATACCCTTGTTGGACATGTTTCTTCTGAGACAGCTCATCGTAAACTTTTAAAAAAAATTGGCAAAGAACCACTTCTAGATTTGGGGATGCGTCTTGGTGAAGGGACAGGAGCAGCTATAGCAGCTGGTATTGTCAAAGCTGCTGTTTTAACACATGCACAAATGGTGGTTTTTTAACAAGAAAGTTTGAATGCCTAAAAGATCATAAGACGGATATAAAAAATCTTAAGAGCTTTGTTCATGCGTCTTGTCGTGTAATTTAATATAATTAAGTGGAAGTTCTGTTGTATATTTAATCTGTTCCATTGCGAAAGAAGAAGAGACATCACGGATGTCAATTTTAGAAATTAATTTTTTATAAAAAAGATCATAAGCTTCAATGTTGGGCACAACAACACGCAATAAATAGTCAATATCTCCACTCATTCGATAAAATTCAATGACTTCACGGAATTCTTGCACAATTTTTGAAAAACGCTTAAACCATTCATGACTATGTGTATTTGTGCGAATAGACACAAAAACAGTGACGTGTGCGTTTACTTTTTCTGGAGAAAGAACAGCAACACGACGTTGAATGACGCCATCTTCTTCAAGTTTTTGAATTCTACGCCAGCAAGGAGTGGTAGAAAGCCCCACTTTTTTAGCAATATCAGCAACAGAAAGTGTCGCATTTTCTTGCAAAAGATGTAAAATTTTTCGGTCAAGACGATCCATATTTTTTCTCAATATTTTAATTTATAAAAATTTACGCACTAAACGACGCAGATATACAATAAGCTCATCGTTAAACCATGGTTTTTTCTGTAACCAAGAAGTATTTCGCCATGACGGATGAGGCAAAGGCATAACATTATAGCCTCGAGGTTGAGGAATGGAAAGAATATTTCTCCAATCACCAACAGTTGCAGAAACGGTTTTATGTTTTAATTCTGTAATGTGCCACTTTTGCGCATAACTGCCAATAGCAAGAACAAGCTTTATTTGAGGCATTGCCTGAAATATCTTTTCATGCCATATTTCTCGACATTCCCGTCTTGGTGGTAAATCAGCTTTATTTTTGTCATAACCTGGAAAACAAAATCCCATAGGAACAATAGCAAAAAGAGATTTATTATAAAATTCTTCTTTCGTGACACCCAGCCAATTACGCAATTTTTCACCAGAGCGATCATTAAAAGGGATAGAAGTTTCATGGACACGCAACCCTGGTGCTTGGCCTGCAATTGCAATCGAAGCAGTATCGGATAAATAAACGACAGGGTTTGGTTCATGAGGAAGAGGAGGAAAATAATGGGGTTGTTGGACGCAAACACGACAGGAATAGATCTCTTTTTCAAGTTTGATAATTGGGCTACATTGTTTCATTAGTAAATAAAATTAAAAAATATTTTTCTTATTCTGTGCGAGGATTTGCTTTGCGCCATTCTTTTGGTCGTTGAAAACTTGATACCCATATTCCTTTCTTTTTCTTCCTAGCTTCTTGCTCTTCTTTGGGGTATTCATAATAATTTACAGCCCAACCATTATGTACAAGTGTTGCGTTGATATTGCTAACTTGTTTTGTTTTACATGTTGCAAGAATACGGCGATATTTATCTGTTTTTTGCCAGTGACATGTAACAATTTGATTTTTTAATAATAGTTCTAAATATTTCTTTGCTTCAAGCCCACAAGGGTAGCGTGCTTCCTTTTTTCCACAAAATTGGTGGAGTTCAGGAGCATCAATTCCAGCTAGTCGAATCTTAATTGAAGAAATCATAATGGTATCGCCATCAATGATTAAAGCATTTCCTTTAACAGAGTTTTGAGAAGAAAAATTTTCTTTTTGAGGCAACCGTTGAGTCTGCTTAAAATAAGTTGACATAATGATAAGAATGCTAGCAGCGACAAAAATACTGAAACCGATAACTTTTAGATTAAAGATTCTTAGATCAAAATGAGAAAAAGATTTTTTCATGAAATAAAGAAACTGCTAACATTACTATAACTCTATTTTAGTATTGTTTATAATTCATCCGAGAAGCTTTATTCATATGACGAAACAATGTCTCGTTTTAATGACAAAATTTTCGTTAGATATCACAATAATCAAATACTCATGCAAAATATATGTAAGCAACTTAAATAATAAATCAACTTATCCAAATCCGTACAAAACATACAAAGTTTAAAGTAAACTTTTTAAACTTAAGGAAATAAAAAAACACCCCTCAAAAAATAACTTTGAAGAGCAATACTCCCACATTTCTTTTGGAGTATAAAATCTATCAATTTAATAATAATTTTATTTATTTAATTTTTGTTTCTTTAAATTCAACGTGCTTTTTTACAACTGGATCATATTTACGCTTGCTCATTTTATCTGTCATTGTACGGCTGTTTTTCTTTGTTACATAGAAAAAACCAGTATCTGCAGTTGATAAAAGCTTGATCTTAATGGTTGCTGCTTTAGCCATAATGTAAATACCCTATTTATACTGAAAAAATATTATTTCTGTCAAAATTTATTTCCGACATCATCAGATTTTCCGGCAACACTACGGATGTTCTCAAAAAAGTCAAGAGCTGATTAATTTTCTCATAAGTTGGACAAACACCAAAATGACATATAAACCGAAAAAAACAGCCATGGCTATTGAAAAACCAAAGGGTTTAAAGATATCCATGGATTTTCCGATAAAGGTCGGTCCGATGAGCATACCAATTCCATAACAAAAAATAAAAGCAGAATTAGCAGCAGCAAGTTCTTGCCCCTTGAGACGGGCTCCTAAATGTGCAAGACTAATTGTATAAAGGCTCGCTGATACACCACCCAGAAAAAACAAATCAAGCATCAGAATCCATGGATATTGAAGAATCCATGGTACTATAAAAGTTCCTATAAAACCTAGAATAGCGCAACTCATCAGTGGGTAGCGTCGATCTTTGGCGTAGTCGCTTATAATGCTGATAGGAATTAAGAGGAAAATATTCCCAAGTGCAAGGGTTGCCATAAAATGTGCTGCTTCATTCTCATTATAACCAATGGATAAACTAAAGGGTATTATAAGAGTTAATACGCCCATTTGAATGGCCCCGTAAACAAGGACCGCCATCATTGCACTTGGAACGTGAAAAAGATAACGAAAAAATGGCATATATTGATTTTTTTGAAATTCTGGACTTAATTTCCAAGCGGTAAGAATTGGTATAGTAGCAAGCATAATAAGGCTATATCCAACAGCAAAAGGAATAAATCCTTGTGTTCCCACTTTTGCTAGCAGCGTTAGACCTATTATAAACCCTAATCCTAAGACAATAGCATAAATAGAAAGGATCAAACCGCGTTTTTTGGGGGGAGCATAACTGTTGATCCAAAACTCTGACAGGATAAACATAACTGTCATGCTGAAATGTAATATAAACTTTAAAATAAACCAAACCCATATGGGATCAAAAAAATAGAATCCTAAAAAACTTAAAGATCCTATCGCCATCATAAACAATATTGTTTGAGCGATTCCTAAGCATAAGGCGATTCGAGACGTAAAAATAGCTGCAATAATTGTGGCGATTCCACCAACTGTTCCACTATAGCCGATTGTACTGTTGGAAAGTCCTTTCTCTGCCATAAGAAGAGAAACAAGTTGTGTTCCCATTGCCAATGCTGTTCCAACAGTGCCAATGGTTGCAATAGCGGCAATAATTGCACGCAAAGAATTATTTTGAGAGTCAAAAGGTTTTTTTTTCATGAGAATGGCTTAAGGTACTCTTGTTTATTTAAACAATGAAAAGATGAGCTGAAATGAAAGGAAGCCAAAACTATCCTTTGCAGTTTCTCTCATTTTCTAAGTATAAAAAACTGCAAGATTTTTATATGGTTATTATAGACTTAATAATAAAATTTATCCTCTTGTATACTAGAGAAAGAATATTGTATATATAAAATAATATAAATATTATATAATATAAGTCATTTCTTAAATTGAATTTATTATTCATATTCTATTTAATTGAGGGCAAGAAGCTTAATTTTTTCTTTTCCCATAAAGAGTATACTTTTGTTTTTTTAATTTGTTTTTATGGTAGGATGTCGGTGAAAATTTTATTGGACGAGGTTTTGTTAACAGTTCAAAGCATAAAGCGCCAGCAAAAGGTTGTACCGTTATAAGTTTTACTTCTACAACATCACTGAGCTGATAGCCTTTATGGCTACGCTGTCCTACAAGAACATGTTGTGCTTCATCAAAATGATAATAATCATTTTTAAGTGTAGAAATATGGACAAAACCATCTGTATTGAGTTTATCAAGTGAGATAAAAAGACCTGCTTTTGTAACTCCGGAAATGCGGCCTGTAAAAATACGACCGATTTTATTCGTTAAATAGTGAGCAACAAGCCGATCTATCGTTTCTCTTTCAGCCATCATTGCACGGCGTTCGTATAAAGAAACTTGCGTAGCAATTTCTGCAAGATTTTGTTCTTGTGTATCTGTTAATTGATCATTTCCTAATTTGAGAGCTTTAATGAGTGCTCGATGAATAATGAGATCAGCATAACGACGGATTGGTGATGTAAAATGTGTATAGTTCTGCAAATTCAAACCAAAATGGCCACTATTTTTAGGGTTGTACTCTGCTTGTGATTGTGAACGCAAAATAACTTGATTGACTAGTTCTTGTTGTTGAGTATGAGCGACCTTTTCTAAAATTCTATTAAGGCGCGCTGAGGTAAGTTCGCTTCCGCGGGAGAGTGGTATCCCCAAACTTTGAAGAAAGCTCCGAAGTATTTCTTGCTTAGCAAGAGAAGGTTTTTCATGAATACGATAAATGAGCGGCTGGTGATGTTGTTTTAATGTTTCAGAAGCTGCAATATTGGCTTGTATCATAAACTCTTCAATTAAACGATGCGCTTCTAATTGTGTTTCACTCACAACATCTTTTATGCATCCATTTTGATCAAGAATAATCTTTTTTTCTGCAATTTCTAATTCTAGTGGTTGGCGACGATTTCGCGCAGCTTTAAGGCATGCATAGACTTCCCATAAGGGGTGCAAAATGCTCTCAAAAAGAGGAGCTATTTTTTCATTTATATTACCTTCAATTGCCAATTGTACTTCTTGATAAGAAAGTTTGGCTCTTACACGAATCATAGTACGATGAAAACTATGTTTTCGTTTATTACCGTTTGCATCAAAAATCATACGAACGGCTAAAGCTGGTCTTTCTTTTCCTTCACGCAGAGAACATAAATCATGAGAAAGGCGTTCAGGTAACATTGGCACAACGGTATCGGGAAAATAAACAGAATTTCCACGTTTCAATGCTTCTTTATCTAAAGCGCTTCCTGTTTTGATATAATAAGAAACATCTGCAATGGCTACAATAATAATCCAACCATCATTATTTGCTGGATCCTTATCCTTGGTTGCATAAATTGCATCATCATGGTCTTTTGCATCTGGTGGATCAATTGTAATAAAGGGTAATTGTTGCCAATCTTCACGATTATCCATATTGGCAGCTTTGATATGTTTGGCTTGCTCAAGAACACTTTCAGGAAAAATATAAGGAATTCCTTTCGAAAGAAGCGCTATCATTGAGAGTGTTTTCTCACTCTTAATGTGCCCTAAAACATTCTTTATTTTTGCGCTCTTTAATCCGTAACCAGTATTTTTTTTTATTTCGACTTCAACGAGATCACCAATTTGAATCTTCATTTCTGGAGACATTTCAACAATGAGTTCATTGGTTTTGCGGTCTATAGGATCAAGGCGCCATTGATTATTTTCCAATTTTCGTACAATAGCAAATGCGCTTTTGGGAGATACGTCAATTTTACGAATAATTCGTCCCGTATAAGGATGACTTGAGCTTTCAGAATTTTTATTTCGAAAAACTTTTACAAGAATATGATCTCCAACACCAATATTACTTCCTTTTATGTGATGAAAAGAGTGTATTTCAATATTGGGCTTTGGAGAATCTTCCCATTCAAGAGGTTGTGCAATAAAACTTCCATCTTTATCACGTCCACTAATTTTCACTAAAGTAACAGGGGGTAATTTTCCTTTGTTTATTGCTCTTTTGTGGTGTTTAGATATGAGATTTTGATCCTTTAACTCACGTAACATATCTCTAAGCCAGATACGAGAATCGCCTTTTAAGTTAAAAGCTTTAGCGATTTCTCGTTTACTTGAGTGGTTAGGATTCTCAATTATAAAGGAAAGGATTGCTTCCTTATTGGGAAAAGTTTTCCCCTTGAATGAAGAGAGATATTTTATGTTTTTTTCACCTTTAGCCAAAATTTATGTCTCTTTTATTTTTGCTTTTGTTTTAGAAGAAGCTCTTTTTGAAGTTGTTTTTTTACTCGATGCTTTAGCCGATATAAGTTCTAGTGCCTCTGGAAGAGTTACACTAATGGGATCTTTATCTTTTGGCAATGTTGCATTAATTTTACCCCAATTGACATAAGGACCATAACGCCCGTTGCGCACGGTAATGGTTCCTCCTTCGGGATGCTCTCCTAATGTTGCCAATGCTTCAGGTGTTGTTCTGCTTTGCCTGGTTTTGTTTTCTTGTTGTTCTGCTAATACTGTAACAGCGCGATTGATACCAATATCAAAAACTTCATCTGCATGAAGAAGGCGCGCAGATTTTCCGTTATGGCTAAGATAGGGACCATATCGTCCAATCGTAGCCGTGATTGTTTTTCCAGTTTCAGGATGAATGCCAATTTCACGGGGAAGGGATAGTAAAGCCAAGGCTTTATCAAGGGTTACATTTTCTGCCTGCCATTCTTTTGGTAATCCTGCACGCTTAACTTCTTTGCTTTCACCAAGTTGAATATAGGGACCAAACCGGCCATTACGAAGAGAGATCTCTTTTCCTGTTTCAGGGGCAATACCAAGTATAACAGGTTCATCATTGCGTACAGCTTCATTCTCTTCTCCAGTATCTGTACCAAGTTGGCGTGTGTATTTACATTCGGGATAATTGGAACAGCCAACAAAAGCACCATAACGCCCAAGTTTTAATGATAATTGACCATTTTTACAAAGAGGACAGGAACGTACATCACTTCCATCTTCGCGTTCAGGAAAGGCGAGAGGTGCTAATGTTACATTTAAAGCATCAAGAACATTAGTTATACGGAGTTCTTGGATATTGATAATAGATGCATTAAATCCATCCCAAAAATCTCGCAATACGTCTTTCCAAGAAAGTTTGCCATCAGAGATAAGATCCAGCTTTTCTTCAAGATCTGCTGTGAAACCATATTCTACATAGCGATTAAAAAAATTTTCAAGAAAGGCTGTAACAATACGTCCCTTGGCATCGGGAATAAGCTTTCGTTTATCAATGACAATATATCCACGGTCACACAATGTCGCCAATGTGGATGCATAAGTTGAAGGACGACCAATTCCTAACTCCTCAAGCTTTTTAATTAATGAAGCTTCAGAATAACGAGCAGGGGGCTCTGTGGTATGTTGTACAGATTCAACTTTTTCTTTTGTAAGTGCTTCACCAGTGTTTATTTGTGGTAAACGTGTTGTTTCATTTTCTTCATTATTTTCTTCGTCTCGTTGATCCGTGTAGACGGAAATAAAGCCATCAAAGCGAATAACAGATCCTGTTGCCCGTAGATTTGCACAGTTTTCTCCTGTCTGTGCTTCAATTTCAACAGTTGTACGTTCAATTTCAGCAGAGCGCATTTGGCTGGCAATAGCACGCTTCCATATCAGCTCATAGAGCTTTGCTTGATCGCTATCGAGAAAATTACGGACTTGACTAGGATTGCGTTGAAAATCTGTTGGACGGATCGCTTCGTGTGCTTCCTGTGCATTTTTTGCCTTTGTTGAATAAAAACGTGGCTTTTCAGGAATATAGTCTTTTCCGAAAGTTTCATGAATAACTTTTCTTGCTGAATCAATAGCCTCAGGTGCTATCTGCACACCATCGGTACGCATATAAGTAATAAGCCCTGCCGTTTCACCATTAATTTCAATGCCTTCATAAAGTTTTTGGGCAATTTGCATAGTGCGAGAAGCTGAAAATCCTAATTTTGAAGAAGCTGCTTGTTGTAGTGTGGAGGTTGTAAATGGAGGAAAAGGATTTCTCTTTGTAGGTTTTGCTTCAACACTGAGTGTATGGTATTGGGCTTGCTCCAACATAAAGCGAATTTGGTCTGCTTGTTCTTGAGATTGAATATCAAGCTTGCCTATTTTTCTTTGATTAAACATTGTCAATCTTGCTTGGAAACTATCATTTCGGATGGTTTTTAACTGTGTTGTAATGGACCAATAATCTTCTTTGATAAAATGTTCTATTTCTGATTCACGATCACAAATAATACGCAAAGCAACCGATTGAACGCGTCCTGCTGAACGCGCACCAGGGAGTTTACGCCATAAAACAGGTGAAAGTGTAAAACCAACGAGATAATCAAGAGCGCGACGTGCAAGATAAGCATCTACAAGTGATGTATCAATATCACGTGGATTGTTCATAGCATCAAGCACAGACTTTTTGGTGATGGCATTGAAGACAACTCTTTTAATAGGTTTATCTTTTAAAACTTTTTTTTGACGGAGAACATCCAGAATATGCCATGAAATAGCTTCCCCTTCACGATCAGGGTCTGTTGCTAATATAAGGCTATCAGCTTCTTTAACGGCTTTTGCTATTTCATTTAAACGTTTAGCGGCAGCAGAATCTATATCCCATTTCATAGAAAAATCTTGATCCGGTAAAACAGAACCATCTTTTGCAGGCAAATCACGAACATGTCCAAATGATGCGACAACTTTGTATTGAGACCCAAGATATTTATTAATTGTTTTTGCTTTTGCTGGAGATTCAACGATAACGATATTCATAATTTTACCCAAATATTGAAATAAAAATTTTTTTATAAACGCCTTTTACGCGAATAGCTAATGCCAATTGCTTAAGAGCACATAAAAAAATATTAGCCATATAAAAAACATGAATATTGTACAACTTATGATTGTCATTATTAGAGTACACCCTATATAGAATTACACGATTTATTTTCCACTGTTATTACAAAAACATACGGCGAAATACTAAGATAACGTCTATTGAGAGGTAGGAGGGGAAATGCTCAAGGATAGAGGATTATGTTTATAAATCATTTAAAAGTTATCCAATATATTACAGACATGTCAAAGCAAATGAATCAGATGGCGCGTCAGGCGCACAGTCCGCTTTTAGCATTGCTTTTGGATATGGTTGCCAAAGAAGGGCAAAGCATTATTAATAGTGCTGAGGCTCTTGGGGAAGATCAAGATTCGACAATGACACACAACCACCAGAGTGTCGAATAAGCTTTCCAGCAAGCTCGAGTTCTACCAACAAGAGGTAGAGAGTTGGGAGTGAAACACCGGAGTGGATACTGAGTGTGTCTAAGTCGATTGGCGTTGTTGAAAGAGCGGAGAAAACTGCTGCACGTGCTGTATCATCATCATCTGCTAAAGAGAGGCTGCTGTTTTTTTCATCTGCTAAATTAAAATTCTCCTTTTCAAGTTGTAAAGAGGATGGTTCCTCAAAAAAATTGAGTTGCGAATTTGGAAGCGGTAAAATTAATGGCGTAAGTGTTTCTATAATGTCAGAAGGATGTGTGGTGAGTAGAGCACCGTCTTTGATAAGATTGTTTGTACCAACAGATCTTGGATCAAGTGGAGAACCGGGAATGGCAAAAATTAACCGTCCCATTTCAGCTGCTTGACGTGCGGTAATTAAGGACCCTGAGCGCAGGGCTGCTTCTACAACCAAGAGACCAAGTGATAGAGCTGCAATAATACGGTTTCTTCTTGGAAAATCGATAGCACGCGGCTTCCAAGAAATGGGCATTTCGCTGATGATGGCTCCACCGTTGGCAATAATATCTTCATGCAACTTTTTATTTTCAGGAGGATAGATATGATCAATTCCTCCAGCCATGACTGCAACAGTTCCTGTTTTTAAACTTGCTTGATGCGCAACGCTATCAATTCCACGAGCGAGCCCAGAAATTGTTACAAAGTCTGCTTCTCCGAGAAAACGTGCAAATTGAGCCGTAAGCTTTTTTCCAGCAGCTGAAGCATTTCGAGAACCTATAATTCCAATAGAAGTTTTTTGAAAAATTGAAACATTACCTTTGATAGCAATAAGCGGCGGAGGGGCTTCTGTAATCTTAAGAAAAGCTGGATAATCTGGTTCTCCCATACCGATAAACCGGACACCTAATTTTTTAGCTTTTTGTATTTCTTTTTCTGCATCTTCTAAGCTTGCTATTTTAATAGATGCAGAACCACCACCTTTTCTACTAAGCTCTGGCAGTGCTGCCAGAGCTTTTTCTGCTGTTTTATAATGATCAATGAGATTGCGAAAACTAACAGCTCCAATATTTTCACTACGCAATAACCGTAACCAGCTTAGACGTTGACGATCAGTAAGCAGGATTCCTTTATTTATCTCCGTGTTGCGTGCCAATCTTACTTTCTTCCCCAATTAATAATCTACCGATATTTGCAGAATGTTTTATAAACACAAATACGCTCATCACAATCAGCATACAATAGAAATAAGAAGCGGAAAAATAAAAAACAAATATCGGTGTGATCGTAACAGCAATAAGCGCAGATAATGAAGAATAACGCATGAGGAGAAAAATCGTTATCCATACAATAATAAAAATAATTGCTGCAGGCCAATAGATTCCTAAGCAGACTCCTAGATAGGTAGCAACACCTTTGCCACCTTTAAATTTAAGCCATACGGGGAAAAGATGTCCTAAGAAAACAAAAAAGCCTGCTAGAGAAACAAGGATACTATTGTCTAGCGGATCACTAAAAAACTTTATAACGAAAACAACGATAGTTCCTTTCAACATATCACAAAGAAGTGTTAGAGCAGCAAGCTTTTTATTTCCTGTTCGTAAAACATTTGTTGCTCCAATATTGCCGGAACCGATTGTTCTTATATCACCAATTTTGAACAATTTCGTTAAAAGAAGACCAAATGGAATCGAGCCAATGAGATAAGATATGAGGAAAATAAACCATGGAGTGGATTGAAAAAATATTTCTGCTTCATTCATTAAGAATCTCATTAAATTTGTTGATCAAGTTTAAAAACGTTTTTCCCTTTCACAAAGGTCTGGAGCACGCGTCCTTGAAAACGTGCATTCTCAAAAGGGGTATTTTTTGAACGTGAATAGAGCTTCTCTTTCGAAACAACCCATGGTTCTTCAAGATCAACCACAATAAGGTTTGCATGAGCCCCTTTTTTGAGTGTTCCTGCATTGAGTCCAAAGAGCTTTGCAGGCGCCGTTGACAAAAGTTCCGTTATCCGTAGAAGAGATAGGCTCTCATTATGATAAAGGCGTAAGGCTGCGCTCAATAAGGTCTCCATACCAATAGCGCCAACTGCCGCGTCATTAAATGGTAAATGTTTTGTGTCGATACTCTGAGGATCATGAGAAGAGACAATAACATCTATAATCCCATCCTTTATTGCTTCAATCATTGCTATACGGTCTTCTTCTGTACGCAATGGGGGCATTAAGCGAAAAGAGGTGCGATATTCACCAATGTCATTTTCATTGAAAGATAAATGATTAATAGATACACCCGCTGAAATTTTCTCACTGCGTTTTTTACCTAAACGAAGTGCATCAGCAGAGAGTGCTGTCGATATTTGAGCAGCATGATAGCGTGTTTGCGTTAATACTGCTAATCGCAGATCTCTTTCAAGAGGGATAACTTCTGCTTCGCGAGGGATGCCAGAAAGACCAAGCCAACTGGCAAGCAGTCCTTCATTCATCACACCTTGCCCTGTAAGATCTTTATCTTGCGTTTCATGTATCAATGGAACATCAAAATCACGTGCATAAGTCATTGCACGCCGCATAACAGATGAATTTTGAAGTGTTTTTTTTCCTTCACTAAAGGCAACGGCTCCAGCATCTTTGAGCAAACCAAATTCGGTTATTTCTTGTCCGTTGAAACCTTGTGTGATTGAAGCAACGGGATAAATATTGACCAATGACATTTCCTGTGCTGTATGCGTAATAAATTTAACGAGTGCTACATTATCAATAACTGGATGCGTGTTTGGCATCATAAGAAAGGAAGTAATACCACCTGCTGCGGCCGCGTAACTTGCTGATGTAATTGTTTCACAATGTTCATTCCCTAATTCTTCAACAAAAACGCGCGCATCAACGAGTCCAGGGAGAATTGCTTTGTTTTGTGCGTTAATAACTTCTGCTTCTTCAGGGAATCCCTGATTCAGAGCTTCTTTTCCAGCGGCTATAATTCGTCCATTTTCAACAATAACTGTACCAATTTCATCGATTGCGCGCGAAGGATCAATAATACGAGCATTTTGAAAAACAACTGGTTTTATCATTTTTTTTCTCCACTGATCTTTGCGCGTGAATCTAATAGAGCCTCCATGACAGCCATACGCACTGCAATTCCCATTTCTACTTGCGTATGAATCATACTTTGTGGTCCATCTGCTATATCGGATGCAATCTCTACACCACGGTTTATTGGGCCAGGGTGCAGAATAATAGAATCATTTTTGGCATAGGCTAAATTTTCTTTATGTAAGCCAAAATAATGGAAATATTCACGCGTAGAAGGAATAAAAGAGCCTGTCATCCGTTCATGCTGTAAGCGCAACATCATGATAACGTCAGCATTTTTAAGACCTTCTTTCATCGTGTTAAAAACCTCAACACTCATATGAGCGATTTCTGCGGGTAAGAGTGTTGAGGGAGCAACAGCACGAACACGAGCACCCAAAGCATTGAGACACAGGATATTGGAACGGGCAACACGTGAGTGTAAGATATCTCCGCAAATCGCAACAGTTAATCCTTCAATACGACCTTTTGCCTTTTTAATGGTTAGAGCATCTAATAAAGCTTGGGTTGGATGTTCGTGGGCACCATCACCTGCATTAATAACACAACAATCAACTTTTTGCGCTAATAAAGCTGCCGCTCCTGCACTGTTATGGCGAAAAATCAGTATATCTGGCTTCATCGCATTGAGAGTTGTAGCAGTATCAAGTAATGTTTCTCCCTTTTTTACAGATGAGTTGCCGATCGCAAGACTCATCACGTGTGCACCTAGCCTTTTACCCGCTAATTCAAAAGAAGATTGTGTTCGCGTAGAGGCTTCAAAAAAGAGATTAATTTGAGTCCGTCCATGCAAAGTAGATTTTATTTTATCAATTTTGTTAGAAAGGATAACATTTGCTTCTGCACGATCAAGCAATGTATTAAGATCTTGTACACTCAGATCTTTAATAGCTAAAAGATGTTGATGAGGGAAAAGTGGAAAAAATTTATTTTGCATCATAGCATTCTTCTTTATCTCTCTCTAAACAGGTTAAACAAGCATTTGTTTGAATATGATAAATGTTTCTTAACTCTAAAAAGACAAATAGTCTATGATATGAATGATTTGAATGTAGGAATATACCTATGAGTGCTGTATCTGCGCAAAATACTCGTCGAAAAAATACATTTCTTAGCGATACGCTTATGTTTCGTATTGCTTCTACTTTGCCTAAGTTTTTGTTAGCAAGTTTTGAAGAAATAGGGGATTTTGCCGCGAGTCGAGAAGCATGGAAACTTTCTTGCTTAGCGAATCATTATAAGCCTTTACTATGCTATAATGATGAATGGGGGCAACCAACAGAAAGATTAGAGATCCATTCTTCCTATCAAGCTCTTCAACAATATTCTAGACAAGCAGGTTTGGTTACCTCGCTTTGGGAAAATACGAGCTCAGAAAATGGAGTACGCTATCAAGCACGTGCGATTCGTTTAGCTTTATCTGCTGGTTTAGAAACAGGACATTTGAATGAAGTTATCATAACGAGTGCAGCTATTGCTGTTTTAATTAGTGATATTGAGCTCTTCAAAAAATGGCAAAATGTACTTTTATCACGCCAATATGATTCCTCATCAAAGCCTATTCATCATAAAAAGGCAGCTTCTCTAACTTGTGCATTTGACGATATTGAAAAATACGCTTTCAATTTTCCAAGTGTTAAGAAAATTTCTTTCGATGAAAGTATGGAACGTGATCTATATCGTTTAAATGTTGTAAAAACCAACGTTATTAATCCTACCGCTGACGGATATCTTGTTAGTGCAGATTTAGATGGTCATTTAAGTTGTTTTTTTATTCCACGCATACAAGAAAATGGCGCATTAAATGGATCTATATCGATTCGTCATTTAATTCAGCGTTCTGGAGAACTGTTAACACCAGAGGGGGTTGTCGACTTCCAAGGCAGTTATGGCTGGCTTTTGGGAAATGCTGGAGAAGGGCTTAAAGTTATTAAAGATATCGAGACGATGATGCGTTTCGATCAATCTGTCATATCGGCAGGTGTTTTACGAGCGGCTCTTCAATTTGGTATGGATTTTTTCCGGAAAAAAATGCCCAATCAGCCTTTACCTCCACTGACAGAACGTATTTTTGCAGATATTGCATTAGATATAGCTGCCTCACAAGCATTGGTTTTGCGTTTAGCGAGAGCATTTGACAATGCAGCAAATGATCGTTCTGAAGCAGCTTTTGCCCGCATTATGACACCTATTATTGCTTATCATGTAAGTCAATTGGTTGTGCCTATTATTGGTGAAATTATTGCACAACTTGGTATTGAAAGTTTTATAGAGAATAATCCATTATCACAAATGTTGCATAATGGGCCTGCGCGAATTGTGAGAAATAGTTCTGCTAATCAATTGGTAAAGGATGCCATTCTTATTGCTGAAAAAGCACCGGGATTGTTTCAGAAATTGTTGGAAAAAATTGCTCTTGATATTGGACCAGCGGGACCCCGAGCAATTGAAATTATTAAGTCAGCAGGTGATATGGCATCAGCAAATGAAGGTGCAGGAAGATTTTTTGTTGAACAAGTAGCTTATGCAGCAGCAGCAGCAGCATTACGTTCTACAGACATAGAACATGTTGCGAATGCCTATATGGAAAGCCGCCTTGGGGGACAATGGAGATCTTCTTACGGGATGCTCATTGCACGATATAATGCAGGGCATTTGCTCAATGTCCTCTATCCTTCCATATGATGAAAGTTTTGAATTCTATTGAGAGCACCTTGCAATATAAAAGCGGCGGCTGCCGAATCAATACGGCTTGCTCTTTTAGCGCGCGATACATTCATTTCTAAAAGAGACCGTTCCGCAGCAATTGTTGATAAACGTTCGTCCCAAAAAACAAATGGAATTTTTGTATAAGCTTTCATATTGCTCACAAAAGCTCTGGTTGCTTGAACACGAGAGCCACTGCTTCCATTCATGTTAAGAGGTAAGCCAATGATAATAACGCCTACATTTTCACGGTCAAAAATTTTAATAAGTGTGTAAGCATCTTCTGTAAATTTTTTTCGCTGTAGTACAGGACGCGGATTTGAGACAGTCAGCCCCATATCAGAAATCGCAATTCCGATAGTTTTTGTCCCTAAATCTAAGCCTGCTATTGTTTGTCTAGGCAAAAGATGTTTTATAACTTCATCTATATTAATAACAGTCATAAAGGTATAATACGTTTTTTAATG
The DNA here is from genome assembly GCF_042195945.1 of Bartonella sp. AP30XZML. Lineage (NCBI taxonomy): Bacteria > Pseudomonadati > Pseudomonadota > Alphaproteobacteria > Hyphomicrobiales > Bartonellaceae > Bartonella > Bartonella sp. AP30XZML. The sequence goes on from NZ_JBHIPJ010000027.1 coordinate 24,422, forward strand.
TTTCAGATCTATAGTTATATTCTTTATTCATGTTATCTAATATTCTTGCACTTACAAGTGCAGCCTTGTATAGCCAGAATAAAGATCAATAAATAAACAAAAAAGCAGAAAGGCGTAAAGAGTATGTCTGTTGATCAAGAGACAGTCAAGCGGATAGCACATTTAGCAAGGATTGCCCTCCACGATGATGAGATAGAACCTGTGACAAAAAAATTCAATGCTATTTTAGGTTTTGTAGAGCAATTGAATGAAGTTGATGTCAGTGGAGTTGAGCCATTAACATCTGTGATGCCGATGACACTACGAATGCGTGAAGATAGTGTGACAGATGGCGATAAAGCAGCAGATATTGTAGCCAATGCCCCTGTTACAGAAGAAAATTTTTTTCTTGTCTCAAAAATTGTTGAGTAACTTTTTATATTTTTGAAATTTGAGAACCAATATGACTGATTTAACAACTCTCACAATTGCGCAAGCTCGTGATGCTCTAACAAAGAAAAATCTCAAAGCAATAGAATTAACGGAAGCTTATTTACAAGCAATAGAGTTGGCGAATCCAACTTTGAATGCTTATGTAACAATAACAGCAGAACAGGCAATGAAAATGGCTGCTGAATCAGACAGTCGCTTAGCGAAAGGGCAAGGAGGGCTTTTGGAAGGAATTCCCTTGGGGATTAAAGATCTTTTTGCAACCTATGGTGTTCATACTCAAGCCTGTTCAAATATCCTTGATGGTTTTAAACCGCACTATGAATCAACTGTCACGGCTAATTTATGGCAAGATGGTGCTGTGATGTTAGGAAAACTTAATATGGATGAGTTTGCTATGGGCTCATCCAACGAAACATCATATTATGGTCCCGTTATTAGTCCATGGAGAAAAAAAGGCTCAAATGAAAAACTCGTACCCGGTGGTTCTTCGGGGGGATCCGCAGCCGCTGTTGCTGCACAAATTTGTGCTGGTGCAACTGCAACCGATACAGGTGGCTCAATACGTCAACCAGCAGCTTTTACTGGAACTGTAGGAATAAAGCCAACTTATGGACGTTGTTCGCGATGGGGCGTTGTCGCGTTTGCTTCATCTCTTGATCAAGCTGGACCTGTTGCTAGAGATGTTCGTGATTGTGCTATCTTACTCAGATCAATGGCCTCTTTTGATGAAAAAGATTCTACTTCCGTCAATTTACCAGTTCCTGATTATGAAAGTTATCTTGGTCAATCAATCAAAGGAATGAAAATCGGTATTCCAAAAGAATATCATGTGGATGGAATGTCTCCAGAAATTATTGAGCTTTGGCAAAAAGGAATAAATTGGTTAAAAGAAGCAGGTGCTGAGATTAAAGATATTTCTTTGCCCCATACAAAATATGCTCTACCTTCTTATTACATTATAGCTCCTGCAGAAGCCTCTTCTAATTTAGCGCGTTATGATGGTGTGCGTTTTGGTTTGCGCATGCCTGGGAAAGACATCATTGAGATGTATGAAAATACGCGTTCTGTTGGTTTTGGTGATGAAGTCAAACGGCGCATTCTGGTTGGGACTTATGTTCTTTCATCAGGTTATTATGATGCCTGTTATTTAAGAGCTCAAAAAGTAAGAACACTCGTAAAACGTGATTTTGATCAATGTTTTGCTTCAGGCATTGATGCTATTTTGACACCAGCAACACCAACATCTGCTTTTGGTATTGCTGATGAAAAAATAAAAAATGATGCTGTAGCAATGTATCTTAATGATATTTTTACTGTACCAGTTAATATGGCTGGATTACCAGGAATTTCTGTTCCTGCTGGTCTGTCATCAAATGGTTTACCTCTAGGATTGCAATTGATTGGTAAACCTTTTTCTGAAGAAGTCATTTTTCAGATAGCGCACATTATTGAACAAGAAGCAGGAATATTCAGTGCAGAAAAATGGTGGATGTAATAGTCAAAATTCACAAAGGAGCATTTCTCATACTTAATGAGAAATGCTTTTTTAAATGGTGGAGGGATGAGCTCTATTTCCTTAATTCGTAGTCTTACCCACCAAGATAGGCTTCTTTAACACGCGAATCAGAGAGCATAGTTTTTCCTTCACCGTGAAATAAAATATGTCCTACCTCTAAAATATAAGCATAGTCAGCTATGGAAAGTGCAGCAAATGCATTTTGTTCAATAAGAAGAACAGTTTTCCCCATATCATTAATTTTTCGAATAATCGAAAAAATTTCTCGAACGAGAAGTGGTGCTAACCCCAACGAGGGTTCATCTAATATGACCATATCAGGATTGCTCATGAGTGCACGGCCCACAGCAACCATCTGTTGTTCACCACCTGACATTGTTCCTCCCAACTGTTTTGTTCTTTCACGTAGGCGCGGAAAAAGGTCAAATATCCATTCAATATCACGGGAAATTCCCTGCTTATCGTGACGAATATAAGCGCCTAGATGAAGATTCTCTAAAACAGTGAGATGGGGCATGATACGTCGTCCTTCAGGGCTTAGAGCAATCCCTAATCGCAAAATCTCTTCTGGTGATTTTTTAATAATAGATTTGCCATTATAGGTAATTTCTCCATAAACAGAGCGATTAAGCCCTGTAATAGAACGTACAATACTGCTTTTTCCTGCACCATTGGCTCCAATTAAAGTGACAATACTGCCCCGCTTTATGGACATAGAAAGATTTTGGACAGCTTTAATGGCGCCATAATGAACGTAAAGATTTTTTATTTTAAGAATATCCATAAACATCTCCGCCAAGATAAGCTTCAATAACTTTAGGGTTATTACGAATTTCATCTGGTGTACCACTGGCAATGCAACAGCCATATTCCATAACCAAAATATGTTGGCAAAGCCCCATAACCACTTTCATATCGTGCTCAATAAGAAGAATTGTAAGATCAAAGTCTTTTTGCACTTTTGCTATGAATTTTCTAAGATCTTCACTTTCTTGTGGATTCATGCCAGCAACAGGTTCATCAAGAAGAAGCAATTTGGGCTTTGTGGCTAACGCACGTGCAATTTCTAGACGTCGTTGCACACCATAAGGTAAAGCTGTTGCCGATTGATTGGCAAGATGATCAAGTTGTAGCTGTTCAAGGAGCTCCAAGGAATTTTTATAAACTTCCTTCTTTTCTTTTATTGCTTTTGAAAAAAAGAGAGCTGAAGAAAACCAAGGATATTTTTGTCGAACATGCGCTCCTACCATAACATTCTGCAAAACCGTTAACCCTGAGAAAAGACGAATATTTTGAAATGTTCTGGCAATATGGCTTCTACAGATAATATAAGGAGACGCTCCAGAAATTTTTTTCTCATCAAAAAGAATGATGCCGCTTGTAGGAGCATAAAATCCAGAAATCATATTGAAAACTGTTGTTTTTCCAGCACCATTGGGACCAATTAATCCAGTAATACTTCCTCGTTTAATTGCCATATTAACATTATTTACAGCAACTAATCCGCCAAAACGCATTACAATATTATTGAGTGAAAGGATATTGTCGTTCATAGCTTTCCCTCAGTATTAGAAAGCTTTTTGCGTGTCAAAAAGCTATAAATTCCATTCCATGAAAATTCTCGTTGTCCCATTAACCCTTTTCTCCAAAACAAGATAATTACCAGCAATAAAAGAGAAAAAACAACCATACGAAGCCCTGGGGTTTCTGGAATATGTATAAAACCTAAGTCAAATGGACTTTCAATAATACGAAGCCATTCAAGCATGACTGTAATAATAATGCTGCCAATAATGCTCCCTGTAATTGAACCGAGACCACCAGCAACAACAATCATTAAAATATTAAAAGTCAGAAGAAAATTAAACATTTTTGGATCAATGGTTGAAATAAGAGCCGCCATTAATGCGCCACCTATACCTGCAAAAAATGCTCCAACAGTAAAGGAAAAACTACGGTAGAAAAAAGCATTAATTCCCATAGTTTTCGCAGCTATTTCATCATCACGAATAGCACGTAATACGTTACCAGTATTACTTTGCAGTAAGAGGACAATAAAGAGAACTGTAAATGCTAGCCAACCATAGTTCCACCATAATGTTGCATTTTGAGGTATTCCTTTGATTCCCAAAGAGCCATTTGTGAGCGATGTTGCGTTCGTAATGACAATGCGAATAATTTCCGCAAAACCTAATGTTGCAATTCCAAGATAATCGCCACCAAGACGCAATATTGGTAAAGCAATTAATAAACCTACAACAGCAGCACACAAACCACTTACGACAACAGCGATAAAAAAAGGTAACTGCAAATGATATAATGGTTCAGCAATAGGCTCAAGAATCCACATCATTTCTTTTTGTTCAGGGGAAAGAAGTAAAATTGCGCAAACATAAGCACCAATAGCCATAAATCCAGCATGTCCAAGAGAAAACATACCTGTGAAACCGTAAATCAAATTAAGCGAAATTGCCAATATCGCATTAATAGCAATCAGATTGATGATACGAAGCGTATAGTCATTAAAATGGCTATCAGCATAAAATAAAAAACCTATGAGAACTAAAACACTTATACACGATAAAACAGTTGTCGCTGACTTTGCCATTAGATTTTCTCCTGATTTCTTTTACCCATTAATCCTGTGGGCAATATCAATAGAATCAGAATCAATAAAATGAAAGCGAAGGCATCTCGATATCCAGATAGCGCGGGGGAAAATGCGATAATCATAATTTCAATAAACCCTAATAACAATCCTCCCAACATTGCTCCTGGTATCGAACCAATACCTCCGATAACAGCAGCAATAAATGCTTTGAGACCAGGAAGAACACCCATATAAGGCTGAATTTGAGGATAACGTAAAGACCACATAATGCCTGCTATGGCGGCAAGAGCTGAGCCTATTCCAAATGTAAACGCAATAACTTTATTGACAGACACACCCATCAAACGTGTTGTTTCAATATCATGGGAGATTGCGCGCATAGCAAGACCCGGTTTTGTTTTATGGATAATCCATAATAGTAATAAAATAAGAATTAATGACACAAAGGGAACGATCAGAGACATGGGAGCAATTCTGATGATACCATCTGCTCCTGATCCTAGATGCCATAAAAATGGTGTTACAAGAAAGTCTGGCTGTTGTACACCTTTCGGAACACCACTAAAGAGTACAGTAGCAAGATTTTCAATAAAAAAAGAAACACCAATTGCACCGATAAGTGCCGAAATACGCGGAGCATGGCGTAGAGGTTTATAAGCAAATTGATCAACAGCAACACCCACAGCACTTGTAATAAAAATGGAAAAACAAAGAGCTAAAACCCAAATCGGTGTAAAGTCTTGCGGGGAAATTTTAAAATAATAAACAAATCCTAGCGCAAGAATTAAAAAAGCAGCAATCCAATAAATTGGAGGACGCCTTTTAAAGCCTATAAAGACCGAATAATAAACAAGAGCAGCAAAAAACAAAAGAAGAAAAGCTGCCCAAGCAGGCATAAAGCCAATTGTGGAAAAGAAAACAAAATATGCTCCCAGCATAAAGATATCACCGTGAGCAAAATTAATGAGTCTCAGTATACCGTAGACCATGGTGTAGCCAATAGCAATAAGCCCATAAAGAGATCCCAATGCCAGTGCATTAAAAAAGTACTGGATGAACATTTCAGTGCTCATCTCTCATCCTTCCACATTTGTTAATTTACATAGGATAATAAGAAATTTCTAAGTTTTTGGTTGAGAAAAAAAATCCTCAACCAATTCTTGCATTTTAGTAAATAAAACTTTTTAATTAAAAAGCAGGTTTAACTTCTTCTAAATAAACACGTTTTCCATCCTGTATTTTAATGATACCAATAGGAATTTTAGGGTTATGATTTTCATCCATTGACATATCCCCAAAGGGGGTAGGAAAATCTTTTAATTTGCTAAGTGCGATAGTAATTTTTTCACGATCAGTGCTACCAGCATTTTCAATAGCCTTCATAAACATCATATAACTCGTGTATCCCAAAACAGAATTGATATTTGGCTCTTTGTCCGGGTAAGCTTTTTTCCATTCTTTTGTGAATTCTTGCGCAGCTACTGACATATTTGGCATATACTCACTATAGGGAAGTGTCGTATGTAAGAAACCTTCTGCAGCTTTTCCTGCAATCGTAATGGTTTCTGGATTATCCATAGCATCTCCACCCATAATTTGAAACTTCGCCCCTAATTCTCGTGCTTGTTTCATGATGATAGCACCTTCAGAAAAGTAAGATGGAATGAATAAGATATCAGGTTTCTGGGCGATAATTTGCGTGAGAACAGCTGAAAAGTCCTGATCTCCAGAATTATAATTTAAATTTGAGATAACTTCACCACCTAATTTTTTGAAAGCACGCGTAAAATAACTTGCAAGACCAATAGCATAATCGCTTGAAATATCTTTAAGGATAGCAGCCTTTTTTGCGTGTAAAGTTTGGCTTACATAAGTTGCGATTCCTACTCCTTGATAGGAATCAATAAAGCAAGCACGAAAGTAATATTTTTTACCCTGTGTAACAAGGGGACTTGTTGAGGACGTTGCAATGGTTGGAGTTTTTGCCTTTTCAGATATTTCACCACCTGCTAACGAGAGTGAAGAACCATAGCTACCAATGATTCCACTCACTTTTTCACTTGCTGTTAAACGCATAACAGCATTAGCCGCTTCTACTTTATCAGATTTGTTATCAATAATAACAAGTTCCACTTTACGTCCTAAAATTTCTGGAACTTTTTTATGGGCTAATTCTATACCTCTAATTTCAAGCTGACCTCCAAATGCATTTTGACCACTTAATGGAAGATAAACACCAATCTTAATAGGTTCACTCGCATAAACATTTGCTGTAAATGCCATAAATGCTGCGATTATCGTAAGGATTTTCTTCAATTGCATTGCGCATTTTCCTTAATTGAATTGTCGTTTTTTCACCTTATATTGAACTTCTTCATCATGCAAGTTACACATTAATCAAAATATCATTATGTAAAAAAACTTTTATATGACCTCTTTTGTAGGGCACCCCTTGTAAGGTATGTTAAGTGTACAATCAAATAGTTTTATAAATATTCATGTTGATATTCTCTGACATTAACATAGAAGATACGACAATGTGGGGAAATCTTATCTTGGGGCTTGCGTGTTGATACAAGAGCAATGTTTACTTAAACTTAGAGAATCAATATCGTACAATTTATAAGCTACAGGATCACGTTATTATGACGAGTAAGGATGCATTAAAGGGTTGTTCCCCATCTGAGGATAGTATAGGTGCTTGTGGGGAGATTATCGAAATCAGTGGTGTCATTAAGTGGTTTGATGGTAGTAAGGGGTATGGATTTATTGTACCTGATTTACCTCATTTTCCCGATATATTATTGCATGTTACGGTAATGCGAAGGGATGGTTTTCAAACAGCTTTAGAGGGAGCTAAAGTCATTTGTGCTGTGGAAAAAACTGAACGAGGGTTAAAGTGTGTTCAGGTGAAATCCATAGATTGTTCTTCAGCAATTCATCCATCAGAAGTTCCTGCCCGTACCCATGTTGTTGTTACTCCAGAAAGTGGACTAGAACGAGCAATTGTTAAATGGTTTAATCGTGACAAAGGATACGGTTTTCTTAGCCGTGGGCAAGGAACAGAAGATATTTTTATTCATATGGAAACATTGCGCCGTTTTGGTTTAGCAGAGCTTCGTTCTGGCCAAGTTGTTCTTGTACGTTTTGGTAAAGGAGAAAAAGGTTTAATGACAGCAGAGATTTATCCGGACATAGGCATTCCTTTAGCTACGCATTGAATTTCACGAGTGAAATCAGTATGTTTTCTATATTTTTAAAGATTGTTGTTCCGTAAATTGCTATAGAGGTAGATTTTTAAAGAAAATATGGCTCTCGTGAATCCATAAACCAAATGAAGAAAATTTCGCATATTACGTTGAAAGAAACTAGAAAATAACAAGGAAGCAATCCTCTTTTTTTGACTTTTAAACTCTGGTACCTTTTATTTAGAAACAAAATTTAAAATTTTTCTGTGGTGGAGACAAGAATGTTAAAGCCTTTTAAAAAGGGGCATATTGTTTTATTGGTGATGCTTTTTATGTTAGATATGCGTGTTGTTGTAGCAAAGGAGCCCATAGAGATTCCTGTGCATCCAATTCCTTTAGAAATACATACAAAGCAAGGTTCGGTTTTTTATAAGGTAGAGATTGCTTTTACGCCATCTCAAGCAGCAGCTGGTTTAATGTATCGAACTGATTTTCCACGCGATCGTGCAATGCTCTTTAAGCAGCTAAAAAGTTCTCGATCGGGAGATGAGCAGAAAATTTTTATGTGGATGGCAAATACGCCTTTACCTTTAGATATGATTTTCTTAAACTCTGAGGGAATTATTGTATCGATTATTGAAAATACTTCTCCACTTTCAACAAATACCATTTCATCAGAAGTTCCTGCAGCTTTTGCACTTGAAATTAACGCTGGTGAAGTTTCTAAAAAAAAGATACAAAAAGGACAACGTGTTATTCATCCTGTACTTTGTGGAAAGTGCAATAAAAAATGACCGCTGAAGATATTCGTTTTTTTGAATATAATGGTTTGCGATTTGCTTATCGAGAAGAAGGGCAGGGCGCGCCTATTTTGTTGATCCATGGTTTTGGATCTTCTGCACGGGTGAATTGGTATGCAACGGGTTGGTTTCGTATTCTCACTGAAGCAGGATATCGTGTTATTGCTCTTGATAATCGCGGTCACGGAGATTCAGTTAAAAGTTATGATCCTGTCTTTTATACACCTCAAGCTATGGCTGGCGACGCAGTAAAGTTACTGCAGCATTTAGAGTTATCTAAAGCCCATGTTATGGGATATTCTATGGGGGCTCGTATTAGTGCTTTCATGGCTCTTTTGCATCCAACATATGTACACAGTGTTATTTTTGGTGGTTTAGGTATTGGTATGGTGACGGGAGCAGGAAATTGGGAGCCTGTTGCTGAGGCCCTTTTAACAGAAGATATTTCCACTATTACCAATACGCGCGGTTTAATGTTCCGTAAATTTGCAGATCAAACGAAAAGCGATAGGCGTGCTCTTGCTGCTTGTATCATTACATCAAAACAGGAGTTAACGGTGTCTGAAGTTTACAAAATCAAACAACCAGCACTTGTTGCCGTTGGTTCATTAGATGAAATTGGCGGTGATGCAGAGCCATTGGCAGCCTTGTTGCCTTGTGGTAAAGCTTTATCAATTCCTGATCGAGATCATATGTTTGCTGTAGGCGATAAAGTTTATAAAAAAGGCGTTATCGATTTTCTTTCTCGTTATCCTATAAAATAAGAACTCTTCATAGCTTTTAGAATTTACAGAAATACCCAATATTTTTATTTCGTATAAATTGAAAAAAGCTTATTAAAAAATCTTTCTGTTGTGACATAAGTTTTTATAAAAAATGAAAAGAAAAATAAACTCTTATTAGCTTATTTTGTATATTTTCCAGAGACGTAATTCTTCTAAGATTAGATAATTATAATTTAAAGGTTATTAAAAAGAATTATTTTCGAATGATGTAATAAATATTTTTTGCTAAAAAATGTAGTTTTAAATAAAAAAATATTTTTATTTGTATTTTTTATAAAATAAACAAAATTATAAATTATTGATCAATTTATTTTTACGAATATGCGTTTTAAATACAGATGCTAAAATTGGAGATAAAGTAAAATTATTAAAAATATACAGTTTTTTTTGCCATTTTTTAATCTATACGGGTATATTTAATAATGATAGACTCCTTTTGTAAACGTTCTTTATGAATGCATAAAGAACGTTGTGAATATATGTAATATTAAGTAAATATTCAGATTATGCTTTTTTACTGACGTTACAGAATCATAAGAGTGTCTTATTTGCACGACACGCAATTATTTTAATCGTTTCAAAAAACAGGAGAGCATAGTGAATGCTGATGAAATAAAAAAACTTGATAATTATTTTAAAAATATATTCCAAAACTCAGCATTGCAAGTCAGAGCACGGCCTAAAAAGAGTGATTCTTGTGAGGTTTATATGGGAGATGAGTTTTTAGGCATTATCTATCGAGATGAAGATGAAGATGAGCTCTCCTATAATTTCTCAATGGCTATATTAGATATTGATTTAGAAAATTGATTCGTTATTCATAGTTGAATGAAGTCTTTTTTATCCCATAAGATTTATATAAGTTTTAACGCTTTAAAACTCGTATGGTTATTTCGTGCAATAATAAGATGGTCATGGATAATAATTCCTAATGCATTTGCTGCATCTTTTAATCTATATGTCATTGTTATATCTGCATTAGAGGGGGTGGAATCGCCAGAAGGGTGATTGTGGACTAAGATAAGTCCTGATGCGGATAACTCTAAAGCTCGAGAAATAACTTCACGAGGATAAACAGGGGTATGATCAATGGTTCCAGTTTGTTGTACCTCATCAGCAAGTAAGCCGTTTTTCTTATCAAGAAACAAAATACGAAATTGTTCACGTGTTTCGTGAGCCATAACAGCTTTACAATACGCTAACACTTTATCCCATGATGAAAAAATATCGCGCTTAAACAATTGCGCACGAGCAAGACGTCCAGCAACATCTGAAATAATTTTTAAATCAACTGCAGTGGCGGGACCACATCCTGGAATTTCTTGAAGTCGGTGAATATCCGCTCCCAACACATCAGCTAATGAACCAAAACGTGCTATCAAATTTTTAGCTATGGGTTTTGTGTTTGCACGGGGTATTGTGCGAAAAAGCAATAATTCAAGATATTCATAATCTTCAATTGCATTTCCTTTTGACTTTAAATAGCGCTTCCGAAGACGTTCACGATGGCCTTGATAATGTTTATGAAGCTGTGCGTTTTTCTGAGGCTCTTCACTTTTTCTTTCTGATACTGGGGTGAGTGGAGAACTCGATGTTAATGCAAAGTGATTACTTTGAGTATCTTCCTTTTGATTTAATTTTTTAGCCATAACATCTCTACATTGCGTTAGGTATGCGAATTTGGAATATAAAAAATATTTTTAGGAGATTGTGTAAATATTTCATACCCTTCATTTGTAACACCAATTGTATGTTCATATTGTGCTGTCAGAGAGCGGTCACGGGTAACAGCAGTCCAACCGTCAGATAAAATCTTAACTTGTGGTTTACCAAGGTTAATCATAGGCTCAATTGTAAACATCATACCTTGTTTTAATTCAACTCCTTCTCCAGGGGTTCCATAATGGAGGATATTGGGAGCATCATGAAAAAGCTGGCCGATACCATGTCCGCAAAAATCTCTCACAATTGAACAGCGTTCAGATTCAGCATACTGTTGAATGGCTGCCCCAATATCACCTGTCGTTGCTCCAGGCTTAACGACAGCGATTCCTTGCATAAGACTTTCATAGGTTATTTTTAGCAAGCGTTCTGCTGCACGCCTAATTTTTCCAACAGGATACATTCGGCTTGAATCCCCATGCCAACCATCAAGGATAAAGGTTACATCAACATTTACAATATCACCTTCTTGCAAAGGTCTTTTATTGGGAATGCCATGGCAGACAACGTGATTGATAGATGTACAGCATGAATGGCTGTATCCATGATAATTTAGATCAGCAGGAAGTGCTCCTCGCTTAGCTCCAAAAATAAATACAAAATCATCTATTTCTTGCGTAGTAACGCCCGGCTTAATAATATCTGTAAGCGCATCAAGGCATTCTGCAGCAATACGACCAACTTCACGCATTTTAGCAAAAGCATAATCATCGAAAATGCGGATTTTTCCATTAAATTTTAAAGGGATTTTATTATATTCGATATACTCAGTCATTGTTTCTTCTATTTTCTATTTTTACTCTCTGAATCGGAAAAATGCCTTCTACACTTACATGACACTTTACAGCATAACATTCTACTCCTGATTTTAATGCTAAATCAAACTTACGTCCATAGAGTGGATCAAGATCATGACAAATTGTAAAAGCTGAGCAATCTTCTCGTTGAATAATATAAAGCATAGCAGCTCGTTTTCCTTGTTGTACAACTCCTACGAGCTCATCAAGGTGACGTGCACCACGTTTTGTTTCGCTATCAGGAAATTCTGCTAATCCTTTCTGACGAATAAAATGAACATTTTTGACTTCTAGGTAACAATCAGGAAGAATGTCATCACGTAAAAGAAAGTCAATTCGTGATTGTGTCCCATAGCGTTGTTCTTTTAAAATTGTTTTATATCCACTTAATTCTGGTAGTAATCCGTTTTGAATTGCTTCTAACGCAAGTTTATTGGGTAAAGAAGTATTAATGCCAACCAAAGTATTATCGGCTTCAATAATTTCTAATTGATAGGCATATTTTCGTTTGATGTTGTTATGATAAGAAAGCCAAATATTGGTGTTGAAAGCTGTTAATTCAAGCATTGATCCTGTATTAGGTACAGACACGGTGAGGACATGCTGATCATCTTGTTGAACATCCGCAAGAAAACGTTTATAACGACGGATAAGCTTTGCAGGAAAAAGTTTGGGAATAAAGTGCATATCCCTTTTTTAGGATTTATGATTTCATAATTCAACTGAGATTATGATTTACAGGGGCTGTTCCCTATTAAAAAAAGATAAAATTGATGTAAAAAACGCTACGATATCTTATATAAATTGTTATAAATTCCATCGTTCACTTTAATGGCTTTTAAAATTTATTATTAGGTTTAGAAACTATTATCTTTGAATGAAAAGATAGATTATCTATAATTTATTATTAAACAGCATTAGAGTATTGTGAAAAAGGTTTCGTAAAAACAGTGGAGAGGGAGATAGTTTAAGTGAAACTAGGTAAAATTGATGGCAGGAACGAATAGGAATCGTGAAAATTTAACAAATGGTCCCATTATTATTTTAGTTGAACCGCAGCTTCCTGAAAACATTGGTATGGTCGCAAGGGCAATGGCAAATTTTGGGCTTTCTAAGCTTCGATTAGTCAAACCTCGAGAAATGTTTCCAAATGAAAAAGCTAGAGCTGCTGCAAGTAAAGCTGATCATGTCATTAACAATGCTGTAATTTTTAACACATTGCGTGATTCAATTGCAGATTTACACTATGTTTTTGCCACAACAGCACGTGAAAGATGTGGATTTAAAACTGTAAAAAGTGCTGTCGAAGCAGCAAGCGTATTACGTCAGCGTGAAAGTATCGGACATAAGACCGGGATTGTCTTTGGAAGAGAGAGATGGGGACTAGAAAATGATGAAATCAGCCTTGTTGATGAAATTATTACTTTTCCAGTTAATCCTGCTTTTGCGTCACTTAATATTGCGCAAGCGGTTCTTTTAATGTCTTACGAATGGATGAAAACTGGTTTAGAGAATGTCAGCGATACGGCATTTCGTGCAGCAGAGATGGAACCTGCAAATAAAACAATATTCCATGGTTTTTTATCTCAGTTAGAAGAGGCTTTGAATATCCGTGGGTATTTTAGACCACCAGAACGTAAAGAAGTAATGCTTGCAAATTTGCGCTCTGTTTTTACGCGCGCTAACTTTAGTGAACCTGAGGTTCGTTTATTGCGAGGCATTATATCTTCTTTGGATCATTTTTCGCCACAATATCCACGGGGGAGTAGAGCACCGGAAGAGCGTGATCGTAAAAAAATTAAAAATAAGTGTGAAAACTAATGGATGAACGACCTGTTCTTTTTTTTGATAGCGGTATTGGTGGTTTAACAGTGTTCAGGGAAGCGCGTGTTCTTATCCCTGACATGCAATTTATCTATGTTGCTGATGATGCAGGATTTCCTTATGGAAATTGGAAAGAAAATATTTTGAAAGAGCGTATTTTGAAGATTTTTACAAATCTTTTAACACGTTACAATCCAGCTTTATGTGTGATTGCTTGCAACACTGTTTCTACACTGATGATAGCAGATTTACGACAGAATTTTCCTCATATCCCTTTTGTAGGAACGGTTCCTGCAATTAAATCAGCTGCTGAACAAACAAAATCTGGTTTTATTTCCGTATTAGCGACTCCTGGAACAGTTAAACGTGCTTATACAAATGAATTAATTAACTCTTTTGCTAGACAGTGTCATGTTCAGCTTGTAGGAAGTAAAAAGCTGGCTGGACTTGCTGAAGATTATTTACGGGAAAAATCTATCGATTCAGAAGAGTTAAGAAAAGAAATCCTGCCATGTTTTGTGGAAAAAAATGGACAATATACGGATGTTATTGTTTTAGCCTGCACACATTATCCTTTTTTGATTAATTTCTTTCGTGAACATGCTTTATGGTCCGTTGAGTGGATTGATCCGGCGAAAGCGATCGCCAAACATATCAGATCTTTATTACCATTGTCGGGAAAGATACACCATCAATATATAAAGAAATATCAAGATTTTGCGTTGTTGACATCGAAAAATATCACTTCTTTAACGGAGAATTTGTTTAAAGGATTTGGCTTAAAACTCATGAAAGGAGTTGACTTTGGGTTACGAGACCAATAATGATGATCTAGCTATTTTTTCAAGAAAATAGCATTAATTGACGTGTCCCGTGGATAACTTTGCATATTGATATGTTAAGGTATTCTGTCAGTCTTTAGTATTTAAAGGCAGAGGAGGGCGCGTTTCCTTGGGGTCTTAAGATCTCGTGTTTTATTTTATAAGGAAATGCGATGAGTAAACGCGAAACAACAAAGTATAAAATTGACCGTCGTATGGGAGAAAATATTTGGGGGCGTCCAAAATCTCCTGTCAATCGTCGTGATTATGGTCCAGGTCAGCATGGACAGCGTCGTAAAGGAAAACTTTCTGACTATGGGGTTCAGTTGCGCGCTAAACAGAAATTGAAAGGGTTTTATGGAGATATTTCAGAAAAACAATTTCATAAAACCTATGAAGAGGCAGCTCGTCGACGGGGCGATACTGGCGAAAATCTTATCGGTCTGTTAGAATCACGTTTGGATGCTGTTGTTTATCGTGCAAAATTCGTACCTACGATTTTTGCTTCTCGCCAATTTATCAATCACGGTCATGTTAATGTCAATGGGCGGCGCACAAACATTCAATCTTATCGTTGTAAACCAGGTGATGTTATTGAGGTTCGGGAAAAATCGAAACAACTTGTTTTAGTGTTAGAATCAGTGCAATTGGCAGAACGTGATGTCCCTGATTATATTGAAGCAGATCATAAACAGATGAAAGCAACCTTTACACGTATTCCTGCTTTTGCAGATGTTCCTTATGCTGTGCAAATGGAACCTAATTTGGTTGTTGAATTTTATTCTCGATAATTTTTCTGTAAGAGAAATTATTTCTCTCTTCTATTATGATAACTTCAAAATATTGTGTTATTCTTACAATATTTGAAGTTAATAAGTTCTTTTTGTAAATGGTTCTATATTAAGTTTATTGCTATGTTTTTATAGTCATAAATTTGTATAGTTCCATTTCTTTTTTATGTATCTAATTTATAAATTCAAAAAACATAAATGTAAGCTTGCTTTAATATTTGTTTTTATCTTTGCAAAACGAGCCGTTTATTGTGCAGGATATGGTATTATGAATGATGTTTCAGTTGAATATCAGGCAATAGAAGAAAACAAAGGGAGAGATGATCCTTTAATAAGCGAAGCAGATAATTGTCATCCAATGTTTCGTGTTGCTCCTTCAAGCGTAGAATTTAATAAATTGCGCAAACGACTTTTACGTCATATGCGACAAGCTTTGGATGATTTTTCTATGCTCTCTACAGGGAAAAAATGGCTTGTTGCTTTATCGGGTGGAAAAGACTCTTATGGTTTATTAGCGCTTCTTTTAGACTTAAAGTGGCGAGGTCTTTTATCCGTTGAAATTCTTGCCTGTAATCTTGATCAAGGGCAACCAGGATTTCCTAAGCATATTCTTCCAGATTTTTTAAGTTCTTATAAAATTCCATATCGTATTGAATATCAGGATACTTATTCCATTGTTACAGATAAATTGGCAGAGTCGCAGACATATTGTTCACTTTGTTCTCGATTACGACGTGGTAATCTCTATCGTATTGCACGTGAAGAGGGATGTTCTGCATTAGTTTTAGGTCATCATCGTGATGATGTTTTAGAAACATTTTTTATGAATTTGTTTCATGGTGGTCGATTAGCTGCTATGCCTGGAAAACTTAAAAATGATGAAGGAGATCTTTTTGTGTTACGTCCTCTTGTTTATGCTGCTGAGGAAGATATGGAAAAATTTTCTCAAGAAATGCAATTTCCAATTATTCCTTGTAATCTTTGCGGTAGTCAAGATGGATTACAACGTAATGCAATGAAAGAAATGCTGAAAAATATAGAAAGACAAATGCCAGGACGTAAAGATACGATGATTCGCGCTTTAACAAATGTACGCCCAAGTCATTTGCTTGATAAGAAATTCTTTGATTTTAAAACGTGTTAATAAAAATTAGATATTAAAAAAATAAGTTCAAAGAATTTACGATAAGATACTTATTTATAATGATAATTATTGTTTTTTAATTTAAATACCGTCAGATTGTTTTGTTTCAAATTCTCTTATATTGCATCTATAAAAAACATCTGCCTGCATATCACAAAGGAAATTCTTGTGTGCATAAAACACTCTTGAAAAAAGTTTCCTTTCACTAACCAATGACTGTCGTAATATGAAAAATGGGAAAATAGTACGGTTGTCGATTTGCTCTTTTGTTAATTAAAAATGGTGAACCTTGTGGATTTTATTCTTTTGCGCCGCTGTCACCGCCATTTAAAGCTCATTTAAGGCATTAAATTAAGAGAATATATAACTGCTTTGTATTTTGGGAGTGTATAGCAAACATTCAGAGCAAGGATTGCTCGTAAATTCTCATGAAGTGAGCTATATAAGTGATCAAGTTCGATTGTGAGTAGCTGATCTTTTTATAAACCGATGCTAATAGAAATCTTCATCATTGAGGACAGGGAAGGAGTTAAATTTTTAAACTGCTATACCATAAAGGTCATAGGCATCCGATTGTTCGATTTTAACGGTGACAAATTCACCAACACGCAGTGGGCGTCGTGATGATATATGGACAACACCATCTATTTCTGGAGCATCGTACTGACTACGTCCTTTGGCAACTTTTCCTTGACTTTCATCGATAAGCACTCGGAGTCTTTTTCCAATTTTTTTCTTTAAAAGATGTGTAGAAATTTGTTGTTGTCTTGCCATAAAACGATGCCAGCGGTTTTCTTTCACCTCTTCAGGAATATTTTCTAATCCCAAATCATTTGCGGCAGCTCCTTTTACTTCTTCATATTTAAAGCACCCCGCGCGTTCAATTTTTGCTTCTTCTAGCCATTCTAGAAGTATATTAAAATCTTCATTCGTTTCACCAGGAAAACCAACGATAAATGTTGATCGCAAAGTAAGATCTGGACATATTTTCCGCCATTTTTCAATTCTACGATTTGTTTTTTCCATAAGTGCGGGACGCTTCATGTGATGCAAAACAGTCGGTGATGCATGCTGAAAAGGTATATCCAGATAAGGAAGAATTTTTTTTGCAGCCATAAGTTCGATAACTTCATCAACATGGGGATAAGGATAAACGTAATGCATACGTATCCAAATACCCATATCGCCTAGTTCACGACAAAGATCAAAGAATTTCGTTTTGATTGTACGATCTTTCCAAGAATTTTCGAGATATTTAAGATCAATACCATAAGCACTCGTATCTTGTGAAATAACCAAAAGTTCTTTTACACCCGCTTGCACGAGTTTTTCAGCTTCACGAAGAACATCGCTGATGGGACGTGAAGTGAGATCACCACGCAAAGTAGGGATGATACAAAAACTACACCGATTAGAGCATCCTTCAGAAATCTTTAAGTAGGCGTAATGGCGAGGTGTTAAACGAATACCTTGGGGAGGAACTAAATCAAGAAAAGGATCATGAACAGGAGGAATTGCTATATGAACAGCTTCTATAACGCTTTCATAAGCTTGCGGTTTTGTAATAGCCAATACATTAGGATATGTTTGGCGAATAGCATCAGGATCAGCACCAAGACACCCTGTTACAATAACTTTTCCATTTTTTTTAAGAGCTTCATCAATATTGGCTAATGATTCTCTCCTTGCCGAGTCAAGAAAACCACAGGTATTCACAATAACGACATCAGCTCCTTGATGTTGACGTGAAATATCATACCCTTCAGAGCGAAGGCGTGTAATAATTCGCTCAGAATCTACGAGTGCTTTTGGGCATCCGAGGGAGACAAAACTAATACGAGGTGCTACCATAATGATCCTACAATTACTATGAATGATTGAGTTACGCTTTTATTAACTTAAAAATAATGTTCTTTATTTTTATACCTATGCAATACAATCTGTTACAAAGTTATTTGATTTTTTTCTACAAAATTTTATATGTTTTTATGCATGCATACAATTTTGTCTTATTATATCGTAAAATTCCGTCATTGAGGATGATGATATAAGGCTGCTTCCTTCAAAGCATTTAAGTTCTTTTCAAAGTACGTGGTGAATATTTTAAAACTTACTTGTCAAGCCTTGCGTAAGAGAAGGACATGGAGAGGAAGGGGAAAGTGAAACCCGCTCGATAAGGATCTGGATTGTTTATAAACCTAATTGGGGGCATCCTTTGGCTGTGGAGAAGAAGTCAATTGCGTGTGGCACAATAAAAAAATGCTCAACAGTTTCTTACTGCGATATCTATCGCGTACTATAAGGTTTATTTTTTAATATTTTCGAATAAGACCGGTAAGTTTGCCTTGTATTTCTACACGCTCGGATTCGTATGTCCGTACTTCATAATGAGGATTTGCAGCTTCTAATGCAATAGAAGCTCCTTTGCGTCGATAACGTTTTAATGTGGCTTCTTTTTTATCAATAAACGCAACAATAATTTCACCTGTTATTGCTGTATTTTGACGTTTCACAATGATCGTATCTTTATCAAGGATACCAGCCTCCATCATAGAATCATCTTTAACTTCTAATGCGTAGTGCTCACCTGTATTAACCATATCGAGTGGAAGAGAAAGGCTGTTTATTTGTTGCAGTATAGCAGAGGCGGGTACGCTTGCAGAAATACGTCCCATAATAGGAATGGTGATATTTTTTTTTTCTTCTTCATCAAAGGGACTCAAACTTTTTGATATTTCTCTTTTCTTTCTTTCTATCATACTGGGAGAAATTTTACGTGCTAAAGAAAGGTTAAATGTTATTTTTTCAGGGAGTCGAATCACCTCCACAGCACGAGCACGATTGGGCAAGCGACGTATAAAACCTCGTTGTTCTAAGGCTATAATGAGCTTATGAATACCAGACTTTGAAGAAAGTTCTAATGCATTTTTCATTTCTTCAAAAGAAGGAGGAACACCAGTTTCTTTTATATGGTTATGAATAAACAAGAGTAGCTCATATTGTTTACATGTTAACATTCAATATTCCAATCAAAATAATAAAAATTAGTAAAGTAAAAATACATTTATATATAGCACTTTTACAATTTTTATCGCCAAATCAAAATTATTTTCTTTGTTTTTGATCTTATCAATTTAATAAATTAATATTTTTATTTATAGATATATTTAAATTGTTATTTATATACTGTATATATACATTAATATTAAATAATGTATAAATATACTTTATAGTTCTGACTGAATTATCCAATACTAAATTTTGTGACTAGTATTATCCTTTTCTTCTAAAAATATATCTACGTATTTTGTAAATTTTAATATAAAAAAGTTAACTAGAAGGCATTCTATATATTCAGAACACTTAAAATCATTTTGCATACTGCATATTATTTCTGCTTTTTTATTCTTAGTAAAATTATCTACAGCTCTAATAGTGAGCATAATTTATAGTCATTCGGGATATTTTCAATGAGACTAAATTTTGCTTCATATCTACTTTATTCTATAGGATAAATTGGCTTTCGTTATTATTCATTATACATGAACAAAAATCATACTCTCAAAGCCATTGTTGCTCATTGTTCCATTTTCAAGTCTAACGTGTCAACCGCTATATACTATTTTCATGACCCCTAATGTTGCGATAATTTTTGGTTATTAAAAGGAGGCATAAAAGGTATTTTCATTTCTTTTTTATAGTTTTATTCTCTCACTTATATCGGTCAAGAAAATGCTTTTTATTGTTTCAATATAAAAAAGATTTGAAATGAGAAAAACTTACATTATTTGAGACTTTTCACTCAAGTGAAAAATGATAAATTATTATAAATCAATATATTATCTTATAAAGCTGTATTCATATTTGAAAATTGAACACTAAGATATAAAAATAATATTATAATAAAAGGTATTTTTTCTTCTCTACCCATTATGCTCAACAACCCATGTGAGGGGAAGGGGGTATTTCTCATAATTTTAACGCTTCGAATCTATGCAATATTTTGCAGTGAAATTTTTCCTTTATTGAAACTTCAAAAAGAAGATTAAAGAGTACTTATACAATGATGAAGTAAAGGGGCGAAAACGGAAAATTATTGATAACTGAAGAAAATAATAATATTTTTTTTCAAAAGGTGTTGACCAAATGGAAAGTCAACCGTATGTTCTCTTCACTTTCTGCAAACTAGATAGTATGCAAACTAGATAGCTTTTGTGAGAGCGCGTAGCTCAGCTGGTAGAGCAACTGACTTTTAATCAGTAGGTCCAGGGTTCGAATCCCTGCGCGCTCACCAAATTTAAGTAATATCAATAGGCTATAAAAAATTTAAGAATCTTTTTTTGATTCTTTTTGAAGTTTTTATTGATTCTATTTTTATCAGCTGTTTTGGAATAGAGCGATGTTATGCTGTCTCCTTTCCAACAAAAAAGAGCTTTAAGCTTATGGATAGGGTTGTACCTGCGTTGGCAGCACATGTGGTTTCTAATTTTCTCAATCCATAGGTGTTTTTTTTAATATCCACTGCATTACATGATTCGCAAAACAGTTGCTAAAATCACCACTTATTCACACTTATATTATGAAATGAATTTTCTATAAGATGTTGATTTGTTTAACTTTTAATCTTTTTAATATCTACTAGACTACATTTATTTCGTATGAAAACCATAAAAAGATTAACAATACGTTAATTCCTTGGTAAAAGGGGCCAATTCAAGAGTGGTATATACGCGAGGGGAATCATTTAAAAACGTAAATTCTTCCGTTGCGTACAAAAGCGTGACGTGGTTTTTACAGTAGTACTTAACAGAAATAAGTGGACTGAATAGATGCCTTCAAATAGAAAAAAGAAAATTACTTTTATGATTAAACCAACACTTCAATTGTTTTCTATGATTGTCATTTCTCAGTCACTGGTATCTTGTTGCGCAAGCCAAACTATGAATTTTTCAATAAAAGATTCCTATCATAATAAACCAATTAACGTAAACACTTCTGTACTACCTCAACAAGTATCCAATAAGAAGAATCAATCAGAAGAAAAAAAGCGTGGACGAGTGATTGTTGGTAAACCTTATCAAATAAAAGGAAAGTGGTATTATCCTCAAAGTGATCCAACTTATAAACGTGTTGGCGAAGCATCTTGGTATGGTTCAGATTTTCATGGACGTTTAACTGCCAATGGTGAAATTTATGACATGAATCTTTTGACTGCTGCTCATCCTACAATGCCTTTACCTAGCTATGCTCGTGTTACTAATTTAAAAAATGGATCTTCAATCGTTGTTAGAGTGAATGATCGCGGACCTTTTATGAAAGACAGAATCATTGATTTATCAAGGCAAGCTGCGACAATACTGGGGTATGTAGATAGGGGGGTCGCAGATGTTAAAGTAGAATATATTGCTGAAGCACCTGTTGGCTATTATGATGCTGCATATTTAATGTCCTCTTATACTCCTGGAAATGCTGCCCCATATTCATTAGCGTCGGAAAATGTTGCGAAAAAAAGAGAAACTGTTTTGTTAAAAGAGCAGCGCAATACAGGGAACAAAAAAGAATTAGCTAAAGCAGCTGCTGTTGAACAAGAACAACGTAATAAAACTGTTGCAGTTAAATTGCCAGAAATTGGTCCTATCATGGTTGATAAGCCGATACCATTCGATCAAGTTGCTTCTATAAATAAGCTAAACAAAAAAACAAAGGTTAATTGGCTACAACTATTTTAAGAAAAAATGCATTGATTTTTTATCTATATAATTTTTTAGTAAAAAAGGTAAGAAATTACGGATTTAGTGTAGGATTTTTATCTTAAAGCGCGTTGTCCTTTTCAAAAAGCGTGGTTGGGTTCTATCATTATAAGTTTAGTACGGACTTTCCACTCCATTGCTGGCCTATTCGTCGTTTTATGATATTGCTTGCTTAATAAAGCGTGTACTTTTCTTGCTGTAATAGCTTTTGCTGGACGAAGGTAGATTATTGTATAAGTCTGTTTTTGTAATCTCTAAAACAACTTGTACAATCGATTTGAGAGGAATAAAAAGCTTAACAAGTAAAAAAATATTTTCTTTTGATTCGTCCTTGTATCTTTCTAAAGTATCTACGGTAATATCTTATGAAAAGATTATGCATTATCTCATGCTTTTGTTTATCATGTTCTTTAATGGAGTAAGTTCCCTCACGAAAAACAGAGCGTCTCAAACAAAATACACTTACATTGCCAATTCATGGACTTATTTAAAAGAGACATACTTTAACACGCTACAAGCCTATTTTACGACAGCGCCTGTGAATGGTATAACTGTTAACGCCTTTAGATATCAGCATCTTTACACTTATGAAGATATAAATCGACACCATCATACACTTTGCAAGTCCCCAATGTTTTGTGCGATAATTCTTAACACTTGAGAGGTTGATAAGAAGTATTTTTACTCTCTTTTTTAATAATTTTTATCCATATACGAACCCTACTTATGACCCGTAAGTAAGCGATTTTTAATGAATTAAATATGAGAAGAGGGGATGAGAGAATCTTACAGTATCTTTGAGTTAGCTTCAATTTTAAAATGATAATTTATCATAACAAATCAAAATACTATCAATAAAAATATGAAAAAATCTTTTGTCTCTCATACATTTAAAATGTTAAACTGAACCTATATAGAAGATAAAAAACGTGTCATATTATTTTTTCTAAAGCTAAATGAAAATAAAATCTTTTTATGAGTTGTAAATAATTCCTCAATTTTCAGAAATCAAAAAGTTTTTTCCTATATAAGATTCTTTATGTTGATCTTTGGGATGGGAGGAGCAGCTATGTATACAGCATTAAGGATCTTATTGATATTATGGGGAGTATTGGCATTTGATACGTGGGGGAGAGCACAAGATTTTCAAACTCCCGCATACCAATTGTTATTACTCGATGATGATACAGAGACAGTACTCTATGAAAAACAAAGTGCTATTCCTTTTTTTCCTGCTTCATTAGTAAAATTGATGACAGCAGAAGTTGTATTTCATCAATTAAAAAAAGGATTATTAAAAAGTACGCAGAAATTTAAGGTCAGTGAAAATGCTTGGCGCAAGGGTGGAGCACCTTCTGGTACAACCACTATGTTTGCAAAGATAAAAACAGAAATCAGTGTTTCTGATCTGTTGCGTGGTTTAATTATTGTCAATGGAAATGATGCTGCTATTATTCTTGCTGAAGGAATATCAGGACATGAAGATCATTTTGTAAAACTGATGAATCAGCGCGCAAAAATGATTGGATTATCTCAGAGTCATTTTGTTAATGCAACAGGGCTACCCGAAGAGGGACAATTTGTAACTGTGCGTGATATGATTATATTAGCACGTCATATTGTTCAGGAATATCCGGATTATTATGCACTTTATTGTGAGTCTCATTTTACATGGAATAATATTTTTCAACGTAACAAAAACCCTCTTATTTCTAAGGAAATTGGTGTAGAAGGATTTGGTTTTGGTTACAGTGAAAAAGAAGGTTTTTCAATGGTTGCCACTATTTCTAAAAATCATCGACGTCTTTTTTTAGCAATCAATGGTTTGCAAGATGGTAAAAAATATACAAAAGAAATAGAACGCATTCTTCAATGGGGAATGACGGCTTTTGATCTCAAAACGATTTTCAGAAAAGGAGAAATAGTTGGTCGTGCTGCTGTTTATGGTGGTAAGAAAAATTTTGTTCCACTCATTGTTAAAACACCAATAAGTTTTATGCTTTCGAATGAAAAAAAAGTAAATGTTAAAGCAAAAATTAAATATCATGGTCCATTGAAAGCTCCCATCGTTTCTGGGCAATCAGTTGGCGTTATTCAAATTTTAGAAGATAAAAAGGTTCTTCTGGAAAAACCAGTTTTTGCCGGAATGAATGTTTGGGAAGGAAGTTTCTTTGCAAAAGTAAAAAGTGCATTCTATGAAATAACAATTGGATGGTTACGGAAATATTTATAGTTACGCGCTAATAAGGTTAAGATCATACGTGTCAGGTTATTTTATTACATTCGAAGGAGGGGACGGGGTAGGGAAAACGGTGCAGATTTCTTTACTTGCTGAGTCTCTCTCTCACCAAGGTTATGATGTTGTCACAACACGAGAACCAGGAGGAACGCCAGGAGCAGAAGCAATCCGGCATATTTTGTTGTCGGGGCAGGCGCGACAGTATGGACCGTTGATTGAAGCTGTTTTGTTTACAGCTGCACGTGTCGACCATGTTACTGAGGTTATCGCACCTTCTTTGCAAAAAGGTAAAATCGTTTTATGTGACCGCTTTATTGATTCTACACGCGTTTATCAAGGACTCAATAATAGAGTCAGTTCTTCTTTTCTTTCTGTTTTAGAGTGTATTGCGCTCAATGGTATTTTGCCTCATTTAACATTTTTATTAGATATGCCAGCAATGTGTGGTATGAAGCGTGCAAATTTGCGAAGAAAAAAAACAGAAGAAATTGATTATTTTGAAAAAGATCAGTTGGAAATTCAAGAACAAAGGCGTCAGGCTTTTCTTCAATTGGCCAAACAAGAACCCCATAGATTTCGAGTCATTGATGCCACTGGCTCAGTAGAAGCTATTGCTCATCAAATAAAAAATATTTGTCATCAGGTATTGTTGGATCAGCTTTCATGAGTAATTTAAATACCTTACGCCAATATGATGATATTGATACAATTTTATCACCATCCCAGAACAATGTTATCTTTGGTCATGAGGATGTGCGTCATTTTTTGACACAAATGCTTAAAGAAGAGCGTTTGCATCATGCATTATTATTTGAAGGAGAATATGGGATTGGAAAGGCTACATTAGCCTTTCATCTTGCTTGGAACATTTTAAGTTTTCAACAGAGTGCTTTCTTGAAACCCGATCCTTATTCTACCCCATGGCGCCAAATTACACAAGGAAGTCACCCTGGTCTTTTGTATATTTCACGTCGATTTGATGTGAAAACGCAAAAGTTTAAAACAGGAATACTCGTTGATGATATCCGTGATATTATGCATTTTTTAAGCCGAACATCACAAGATAATGGATGGCGTATTGTTATTATTGATTCTGCAGATGATATGAATAGAAATGCAGCGAATGCAATTCTCAAAATACTTGAAGAACCACCTACAAAAACGTTATTTGTTATTATCGCACATTCTTCAGGAAAATTGCTTCCAACAATCCATTCACGGTGTCAAAAAATTTCTTTTCGTCCGTTGAATAACGATGAAATGAAAAAAGTTATTATACATATTTTCGCCGATCAGGATTTACCTGATGAAAAAACAATTGAAATGATTATTAAAAAATCTAAAGGAAGCCCTCGAAAAGCCGCTTTACTTATTTGCCATGGCGGTCTTGAAATTATTAAAACAATTGATGCTCTCCTAGAGAAACCTGTTTGTAACGCAACAATTGTACATACTCTTGCACAAACATTTTCATCTACTTCTTCTACATTCCAATTTCAACAATTTTGTGATGAAATTCTTAATAAAATTCAAAAAAAAGCTATCATGCTCGTTGAAAAGGGAGACTTATTTCTCTCAAAAAAATATGCGGAAAAATGGCAGGAGATTCATCAAGAAATAGAGGAAATACAACTGTTTAATCTCGATAAAAAGCAGTTTGTTATTAACTTACTTTTTAAAGTTCATAAGATCATTCATGAGAATTAGTTTTTCCGTGACAATGCGATGAACAAGCGTTATGTCATTATATCTTCTATTTATAGCGTTTTACAACGAGTATGACATGCGTGACACATATTACATAACAACTCCCATTTTTTATCCTAATGGTGCTCCACATATTGGACATGCTTATAGTGCCATTGCAAGCGATGTTTTAGCCCGCTTTCAACGGTTAAACGGAAAAAATGTATTTTTTCTTTCTGGTACAGATGAGCATGGTCTCAAGATGCAACAAACAGCAGCTGCATTAGGCATGACACCTCAGCAACTTGCAGATCGTAATAGTGCGGTGTTTCAAAAAATGCTTGCAGTATTAAATTGTTCTAACGATGATTTTATCCGTACGACAGAAGAACGCCATTATCAAGCTTGTCAAGAAATTTGGAAAAAGATGGAAGCAAATGGCGATATTTATCTCGGTCGTTATACGGGGTGGTATTCGGTTCGCCAAGAAGCCTATTATGAAGAAAAAGATACGGAAATTGGAGCAGACAACATCCGTCGTGAGAAAGAATTAGGCTCTCCAGTTGAATGGAATGAAGAAGAAAGTTATTTTTTTAGACTTTCTCATTATGAAAAGGCTCTTCTTGAATATTATGAAAAACATCCTGATTTTATTGCTCCATTTGAGCGGCGTAATGAAATTATAAGTTTTATCAAATCAGGTTTAAAAGATATCTCTATTTCACGCGCAAGTTTTAACTGGGGAATTGCTGTTCCTGAGAATCCAAAGCACGTGATGTATGTCTGGGTTGATGCGCTTACAAATTATCTATCAGCAATAGGTTTTTTCAATGAAAATTCAAAAAAACGTGATTTTTGGCCTGCAAATACGCATATTATTGGTAAGGATATTATTCGTTTTCATGCAGTCTATTGGCCGGCATTTTTAATGTCTGCTGGAATTGAATTGCCTAAAAATATTTTTGCACATGGTTTTTTACTTAATCGTGGTGCAAAAATGTCAAAATCTATTGGAAATGTCGTTGATCCTTTTGAAATGGTTGATCATTATGGTCTTGATCAGGTCCGTTATTTCCTTCTCCGTGAAGTGCCATTCGGACAAGATGGTAGTTATAGTCATGAAAGCCTTGTGAACCGTATTAATGCTGATCTTGCTAACGATCTTGGTAATTTAGCACAGCGCTGTTTGTCTATGATTGCCAAAAATTGTAATGCACAAGTCCCGAAACCAGCTTCATTTTTAGCTCAAGATAAACAGCTTTTAGAACAATCTCTTCAAGTACTTGAAACTGTACACCAAACTATGTGTTCTTATAGTATGCATTTAGCACTTTCAGCTATTTTTTCAATTGTAGCAGATGCCAATCGTTATTTTGCCAACGAACAACCTTGGAGTTTACGTAAAAATGATCGAGAGCGATTTTCTACAGTTCTTTATATAACTGTAGAAATCTTGCGGAGAATAGGAATTATGCTTTTGCCTTTCATCCCCCAATCAGCTGCGAAACTTCTTGATAGCCTTGCGGTTGCTGAAGATGATCGGTTATTGTATCATATAAGTCATTCAAAAATTCAAGAAGGGCTTAATCTTCCACCACCAGAACCAATTTTTCCTCGTTATATCTTGAAGAAAGAAGACACTCATCATGTTGATTGATACACATTGTCATCTTGATTTTGAAGACTTTTCACAAGATTTGGATAATGTTATCCAACGGGCTTTAGATGCTGACGTTAAACGTATGATAACAATTTCAACCCATGTTCATAAGTTAGATAAACTGTTAGCCATTGCGCAAAGCTATGATCAAGTCTTTTGTTCCGTTGGAACACACCCCAATCACGCGCATGAAGAACAAAATATTACAGCGGAAAAGCTTATACAGCTCTCGAATTACCCTAAAATTGTTGCGTTTGGGGAAGGGGGCCTTGATTATCATTATGATTACTCTACACCAGAAGAGCAAAAGAAAGTTTTTCAAGAACATATCATTGCTTCTCGAGAAACACAGATTCCTCTTGTTATACATTCACGCAATGCCGATATCGATATGGAGAAAATATTACGTGAACAGATAAAAGAAGGAGCTTTTCCCTTTATCCTTCATTGTTATTCGTCTGGAATGCAACTTGCTCGTGCTGGAATTGAACTTGGTGGTTATATTTCTTTTTCGGGTATTCTTACTTTTAAAAACGCACTTGAAATCCGTGAAATAGCAAAAATTGTGCCCCATGAGCATTTGTTAGTGGAAACAGATGCTCCATTCTTAGCACCTAATCCCCATCGGGGCAAAACAAATGAACCATCTTTTGTATGTTATACAGCAGCTGTTTTGGCTGAAACAATTGGCTTAAGCATTGAAGAAATAGCTCAAATAACAACGCGTAATGCTTTTCGTTTATTTAGCAAAATGAAATAAGGCAAAAGATATGTGTGATCAATACCGATTTACAATATTAGGTTGTGGTCCTTCTCCAGGAGTGCCAAGACCTAATGGTGATTGGGGAACATGTGATCCGAATAACCCTAAAAATAAACGCTACAGAAGTTCTTTATTAGTTGAACGTATTAAACCTTCTGGAGACAAAACAACGATCGTTATTGATACAGGTCCAGATTTTCGCTCACAAATGATCGATGCGCGTGTAAGCCATCTTGATGCTGCTCTTTACACGCATTCTCATGCAGACCATATCCACGGTATTGATGATTTACGCAGCTATGCACTTGCACAAAAACGTTTAATAGATATCTATGCCGACAGATTTACACTAGAGCATCTCAAAAGTGCTTTTGGATATTGTTTTCAAACTCTAAAAGATTCATCTTATTCTCCCATTTTAAAAGAACATCTTATCAATGAAGATAGCCAATTTATTATTCAGGGGCAGGGCGGAGAAATAAGTGTCAATACACATTTACAACACCACGGAAACATTCATTCCTTAGGTTTTCGGATTGGGAATGTTGCCTATTGTACGGATGTTAGTAAATTTCCTGAAAAAACTTTATCCAAATTAATGGATTTAGATGTTCTCATCATTGAAGCTCTTCAATTTAAATCCCATCCGAGTCATTTTTCTGTTGATCAAGCATTACAGTGGATAGAATATTTAAAGCCAAAACAAGCAATACTCACACATATGGACAGATCGCTGGATTACAATAAGGTAATAAATTACGTTCCATCCTATGTAAAACCTGCATATCAAGGTCTTACTTTTGAAACAGATGCGTAAGCTTATTATGCGCAATATTTTAAGTTAAATAAAACACTTTTAAATTTATCCTTTATTTTATTTCATTTTTGACATATTTAGTGTTTTTATGTCAAAAATGAGGCTTTTATGTATAAGAATTTTAAGCGGGGTGTATGTATTGTGGTTTTAGCGGTTTCCTTGACAGCATGTGGGGGGCGTTTAGAAAAAAAATATTGCAACGACAACATTACATGACGGATCAATGAATTGTGCCGATATTCAACGGGAGTTTTTTGCTAATAAACGTCAGATTAATGATACAATTACAGAGCGTTCTAAAGCAAGAAATAAAAACGTGGCTTTAGCAGCGGTAAGTGTTGTATTTGTACCTGCTTTGTTTTTAATGAAATTTCGGCTTTAAATAATCGTAATGCTGTTTTAAGTGATCTTGCACGTATGAAGCGTTGTAAAATAGTACAGTAATTTTTCTTAATTTTTGGTCTTTAAGGTATATACCTTAAAGACCAAATTTTATTTTATATGATGATGTTTTAAAGTAGGGTTTTCTTTATCATATTATCGCATAATATATATTATGGAACTTTATGGGGAAGTATAGCTAGTATCAGCGTTTTGAGGAACGAAGCTTTAAAATGAGCTACTTAAGTTAACTAAGATCGAAAATCGAGCCTGTTATTCTGGCTCGAAAATTTTAATCACAATGTTTTTTTATTTTTTACTCTTTTAAAAAAAATAATCACAATTTGTAGTACTATAAAAGCTAAAAACAATATTCCATGAAATAATGGTACAAATGGCTGATAAATAAAATCGGAATAATATATTGTTATTGCTTCAATCAACGCTGCAATACACCACACAATGATACCCCATAGTGAATACATCCAAAGTCCAACTAAGGCAATAGGATAGAGAATAGCCAATATAGCTGATGTAAATTGCCACTGCCAAGGCATAAGATCAAAACGCCATAGAATACCTGGAAAAACACCAACAAGGCGTATCCAATAACAAATACCTAGAACTAAGCAAATAAGTGCCAAAAACCGTAAGTAACAGTTATAGATTAAATTGATTTTTGAAATCTGTTTGTGAGAATTATTTTTCACAATAATAACTCTTGTTCAACAGGTTGGAAGTAAGAATCTACCATTTCATCTGTCACATTTGAAAGTTTATCTGGTTGCCATTGAGGTCTTTTATCCTTATCGATTAACATAGCACGTATACCTTCATAAAAATCATGTGAATGAAGCATATGATACGCTATGCGGTTTTCAATTTTCATACAATCTTCCAACGTTTGAGATGAATTTTGTTTCATTTGTTTCCAGATAACTTTTAAACTTGTCGGAGAACGTGACTGCAAAATATCATAACATTCTTTAGCAAATAAAACATCTTCATTGCTTTTTTTATGTAGCAACTCAAGACATTCTTCTAAGGTATGGGCACTAAAACAAGTGTTAATAATACAACGTATTTCATGACTTGTTTCATAGTCTTTTGTAATTGCTCGCTCGTTTAAAGCTAAAGTAGGATCTCCTTGCTCAATAACAGCTTTTCTAATCATATCGAATTCAGTTTCAGCAACGGCGTGTGTTGCTAATCCTAAATTTAAGCAATCTCCCCACTTTATACATGCGCCCGTTAATGCAAGATAGATACCAAAATGATTGGGAAGAGATGGTAAGAAAAAACTTGCACCTACATCTGGAAAAAATCCAATCGCACCTTCTGGCATAGCAAAAACTGTATTTTCTGTAACAATTCGATGCGAGCCATAGAGAGAAATACCTACCCCACCTCCCATCCAAATACCGTTTAAGAAAGAAATGTAGGGCTTTGAAAAATGTTTGATATAAGCATTTAAACTATATTCATTCCTAAAGTATTGACAAGCAGCAGTACTTTTCCCCATATGATAGATTTCTACAACATCTCCACCAGCACAAAAAGCACGCCCCTCCCCTTCAATTAAGACACAAAAAACATTATCATCTATTTCCCATGTTCTGAGAGCTTTTTTTAAAGCTGAAATCATTCGTTGATTAAGAGCGTTTAATGCTGAAGGACGTGTGAGCTTTATAATACCAGCACGCCCTTCTTTCGTAAAAGAAATATCATCATCTGCTCCAAAATTAATTTGCATCTCACACCCTTCTTAAAACAATTATTTCATTGTTTTTTTTATACTTTTTTCCCCAAGTTTAGGAAATGTTTGCATGATTGCGCCAATACAATATATATAAATTCCTGTTACCGAAATTCCTATTTTAACCCAATAGGGAGCCTCTAGTTGATAAAAGAAGGCAGAAACACCAAAAAAACACCATAAGAGAAAAATGGGAAAATTAATTCTACGTAAACGAAGGACTCTTACTGGATGAATAAAATAAATTGGCAAAAAAGATATAATCGCCGATAAAACAATAATGATAAAAGTAATCCACTCTCCTGGTCTGACGACAAAAAGCGTAAAAATCATCATATTCCAAACAACAGGAAATCCTTTAAAAAAGTTTTCTTTGGTTTTCATACTAGTATCTGCATAATAAATAGCAGATGAAATAACAATAATTGCACTCAATGAAAATGATAACCCTACCCCCATGAAACCACTTTGATAGAGTGCAAAGGCAGGAATTAGGACATAAGTCACGTAATCAATAATATTATCTAACAGCTCTCCAGACCATGTTGGAAGAACGTATTTAACATCAAGTTTGCGTGCAATTGGTCCATCTATACCATCAACGAGAAGAGCAAGCCCAAGCCAACAGAACATAGCTGTCCATTCTTTTTGAGAGGCTGATATAAGAGAAAGAAACGCTAAAAATGATCCCGAAGCTGTTAGTAAATGAACGGAAAAGGCCTTTGCTTGTGGCATTGTTACTTTTTTATGGCGTAATAATTTAGCATTTGTTTTGATTTTCTTTGTTAATTTACGTTTCAAGGTTTTCTTATCCTCGTTTTTAAAGTCTTCAACCATCTATCAATACGCCATTTTTTAACGATGATATAACTCAGCATTTAAAAAAATCATAAAAAGGTTACTTTTTTATATCGCATTATTTATTACATACTATAATAATAGAAGAGCTTCATATAATAAAAAGAGAGAGATCATTTGGAAATGTTAAAATATTTTCTCAATGAATAAAGGTTCAAATCGTTTTGATATTTGAAAAGGAAGAGCATAAAGATATTGCTGTTATTGGTGCAGGTCCTGTCGGAATGTTAGCCGCGCTGAGTCTTGCACATAAGGGGCTTTTTGTTTTTCTTGTTGGACCCCCTGCTCATACAGATGAGTTACGGACAACGGCTCTTATGATGCCCGCAATACGCACGCTTCAAAAACTCAATATTTGGGACAATCTTCAAAAACATGCAGCTGCTTTATCGTCCATGAGAATTATAGATATAACTTCTAGAATTGTGCATGCTCCTACGGTGCATTTTTCTTCTACTGAAATTGGCGAAAAAGCTTTTGGCTATAATATACCTAATGTAAAATTGAACAGTGCTTTAGTCGACGCTGTTACACATACGCCCAATATTACAAGATTTGTTTCTGCTGCCAAATCTGTTCATCACACAAAAAACCATGTATGCATTACTCTTGCTGATCATAGAATTATTCAAGCACCACTTGTTGTTGCAGCTGATGGACGTCACTCTCTTACACGTGCCGCAGCAGGGATAAGTGTGAAACAGTGGAATTATCCACAAAAAGCACTTGTTCTCAACTTTTCTCATGAGTTTTCTCATCAAAATACATCAACTGAATTTCATACAGAACACGGTCCATTTACACAGGTTCCACTACCAGGACGAAGATCTAGTCTTGTATGGGTTGTTCATCCTTCCCGCGCTGAGGAATTATTAAATATAGAACCAAAAACAATTGCAAAAATGATCGAAAACCAAATGCAATCAATGCTTGGAAAGCTAAGCTTAGAAACATCAATTCAAGCATGGCCGATTTTCGGACTTCTTTCTCATCATTTTGCTGCTAATCGAACAATTTTAGTGGGTGAAGCCGCTCATGTTTTTCCCCCTATTGGAGCACAGGGATTGAATTTAGGATTCCGTGATGTCCAAACTTTAATGGATATTTTACCCAATAAAATATCCAATTCTAACTCTGAAATGATTGTTGCACATTATAACAAATGCCGCAAACCAGATATATTAATCCGAAGTGGAGCTGTTCATACACTGAACTCTGCCCTACTTTCTCATATGTTGCCTGTTCATATCATACGAAGCATTGGGCTTGGTTTGTTGCATAGTTTCCCACCATTACGTAATTTATTTATGCGCGAAGGAATGTATCCCGGTTATGGATTTAAGGAAATTATGCAAATATTTCCAACAAAAACATCAAAACAGCTCTACTAAGCAATAATGGATAATAACGTAAAATAATAAATAATAAATTGCATTTTGCAATCATATCTATTACTGATATAAAAAATATTTTTGTTCTTTATAAGAAGTAACAAATTATATTAAAATAATTAATTATATTTATTTGATTTATTTATAATAATAACATGTTATAATTAATATAACTGTAAATTATTTTTTATTAAAAATTATTATATATATTTAGTATGTTGATATGAAATAAGAGAAAACTGAATTATATACTACAAATTAAATTATAAAGATATCTTGCTAAATCATAGCTGTTAAATTTAGCACTATAAAGAAAATGAAAAATAATACCGTTTTGAAAAAGTTATTTTATAAAATTAATTTTAATAAGAAAATAAATAAAAAAAACGGTTTTATTTAATCAATATATTTTCAAAAATTTTTATTGTTAAGTATAATATTAAAAATAAAATCATCTTTGGAACCTGTTAGTAACACAGAGGTTAATGAAGTGTTGTTTCAACAAATGGTAACAAGATGACACTAAATAATTTTTTGAAATTAAGTACTTTTTTTATAATGATTGCATGTGTCTCGTTGATAGTCACGACTTCAATAAGTGAAGTTTTTCACCTTCCTTATTGTCAAACCTTTACCTATAGCTCTACTCAAAAGGTCACTAAAATAGGTCAGAACTCATTTACTGCCTCACAAGTTAAAAATTGTCTTATGCAAAATGGTTTTGAGAATATTAAACGATTGCGCTTAGATGACAATGGTATCTGGCGTGCTTTAGTAAAATTTAAAAAGTCCCATTTTTTCGTATCCGTTGACTATTCAGGAACAGTTAGCATTCAAAATGAAAGAAAAGAATATGATTGATTTAAAAACTTACAGCAACGTTTCTTTTCACAGCTGTAAGAAAAAAAAATTAAAAAAGTACTGCCATTCTATTAAAGAATTTGCTTTCATTGGCGGTTTAAATGGTAGCATATCAGGAGCTATCGCGGCAATTCTTGCAGCTTATGGTTATATTGCTCTTCCTGGATTTGGTCCAGTTATCGCAATGGGTATAGGAGTAGCACTTTCTTCCGGAATAATAATAGGAGCACTGATAGGATCAGGAATGGGAGGGAGTGTCGGTATATGCTGTATTTTATTGGGAAATTTATATGAATCATAATAATTTTTTCTCTTATAAATTACATAATGCATAGAAATTTCTCGTCATTTTTTCTATGAAAAACAATTAAATCATCAACAAATTATATGTTCTTTTTTTGATGAAACGATTATCATATTATAAATGAAATAACATCTAACTTACTAAAATTCCTTATTTAATTTCTTATTATACCTCAAAAAGTAGATTTTTTAAAAACATCTCTTGAAGAAATGTAAGTGAGATATAATTATCCATCCATAAAAGCTGTATTTTTTATAGATCAAAAAATAAAATTTATGTTCAGAAATATATATAAACATACTTTAATTTATTTGCTCTTTATAAAAACTAATATTTCTATGTAAATTATTTTTCTTAAAGTTCAATTTAAGACACTTATATAACATATAATTAGTATAGATTATTATTTATAGATAATAATCTATTTAAAGATAAGTATAAAGGTACTTCATGAAAAAAATATTATTATCATTATTGTTTTTTATGGCATTTTTAATTCATAAAAATTCTGCATTAGCACTATCAAAACAAGTAAATATTTATAAATTAGAAGATAACAATTCCAAAAAGGCTATTGGTAGCATTAAAATTGAAGAAACCACATACGGTTTGATTTTCATCCCTAATTTATCTACTTTATCAGAAGGAATGCATGGTTTTCATGTACATGTAAATCCTTTATGTGATACAAAAGATGGTATAATTGGTGGAAGCGCAGGTGGACATTATGATCCGGAACATACCGGAAAACATTTAGGACCTTATAATGTCAATGGTCATCTTGGTGATTTACCAGCACTTTATGTTGATAAGCAGGGATATGCCATAATGAGCGTTCTTGCTCCACGATTAAAAAAAATCTCTGAAATTAAAGGGCGCTCTTTAGTCATTCATTTAGGGGCTGATAATCAATCAGATAAACCATTACCGCTTGGCGGAGGTGGAGCACGTTTAGCGTGCGGTATTATTGAAAAATAAAGAGAGTATTGTGGCAGACTGCGACAGTACACACTCCCTTTACCATAAGGTGTGAGAGAAATTTATTTTTTTAATCTATTTCAAGAAATTGAGTAAACTATGTGAATATTTTATAAAATTAATGTTTTTTTGAATGTTTACTTCGGATAACAAAAAGCTTAATAATCATCAAAATGAACAGTAATGGAAATTAAAGAAATAGTAGTGTAAATTCTCCGTAAGAAGACTTCAATATGAGGAAGTAATATTTTCCATGCTTGATGTAAACAAAGCAAAAAAGTCGAATTTCACCCTCTATAATAGCAAATTTATAATAAATTATAATCATTAAGTCTAGTATCTAATGGAATCACGCTCAATGCACAAAATAGAACAGGACTAAAACAGAATTTTTACTCTTCCCCTACTCAACCCTACTCATGAGGTACGTGAGAAAAATTTTAATTGATACAATATCAATATAATAAGTCAAACAAAATAGTTAGAGTAATTTTTCATCACTCTGAAAAAAGGCTTTTAAACAATAGAGTCTTTTTAAAAATACCCCTTATAGATACATATGATCCCAATCTAGTGGACGTATCTCACCAGTTTGATAAAATTGACGAATGAGCTTAATATAATCAAGAAAATCTTTGTTTTCCTCCACTAATCTATTAGCAGTATCCCAATCAATATCACTACGTTCTTTGGCAGGAATTAAGATCTCACTCTCGGAAGAGTTTTCCTTATTAAGTCTTATAAATCCAATTCCATGCAAACTTGAAAGCATCCGAAGCTCTTTTAATGTATCAACTCCTTCAATTTCACTAGCAACTAAATAACTCAAATTAGCCCATGAAGAATTACTAACTGTTTGAAAAAATGCTTTTCGTAAATTTGAACGATTGATGAGAATTTTTACTTCAAAAGACCAAAGCTTTGTCTTTTTATCAAAATATTGCAAAACACAGTCTTTGATTTCACGATTCCATTCCTTGCTTAAATCTTGCATCCCTACGAGATCTGGATAAAGCCATTTATTTCCGCCTGCACCATGTTTATTACGAGAACATTTCTCATTAATGCGTTTGCTATAAACTGCAAGTTCTGACCATAAAAATTTAGATAATAACGGATAAAGATCATGCTCTTTAACAGAGCCATCTTCTGTTCTACTCTTTGCATTGTCCTCTATTGCATCAATTTCAGCACTATCTGTTTGTTTAGTAAAATAATATTGTCGCGGTCGTCCTTCAGTGGTTTTAATTTCTGGATAACGCTTTTGTAATTGAGGGCGCTGCGATCCTATTTCAGCAACAATTTGCTGAATAAGAGCTGCATCACTATTAAGGGGATTGATTATCGCCGTTGAATGCTTTTGTTTTTGACGGCATTTTTCTGGGTAATTTTCAAATATCCATTGAGCAATTTCTCGAGCTGTAAACTTTTTTGTCGGGTTTTTCTTTAAAAAATTAAAAACAGTGTTTGTTAAATTTAAAGTCATATGAAAAACTCCCCCTTTTATCCTCTGGGTATTTCATTATATTCAGGCGTTTTAAATGAAAGAACAATAAACTGTTTAAGTTTTTTAAAAAAAGAACATTTATTAAATTACTCAATAAAATTAAAATATTTTTTTAATTTATAACTATAACTCAAAGATCTTTTCACATAACGAAAATAAGATTGTACTTTTATAAAAAATTGTAAATGTACTACAAATCACCATAAAAAAGCATAATCTTGTGTAACTTTTCTATACATTTTTCCTTTTATTTTAACGTCGTTAGAAAAAAGTTAAGAGCTCTCAAGTATAGATTCTGAAATGGTAAACTCCGCACACAAACCTTCAAAACTACTATTTGCTTTAATAACATCATGGGGAATAAGAACATAATACCATTTTTTATCGCCATAAGTCGCCGCATAGCGCGTTGCATGACAACACCATTGAACTGCAGCTTCTCTCTTTTTTAAAACAATAGGATTTTGCATTTCAGAGGCTTTTTTAGGCTCACAAAGATATTTGGCATCCTTCGTTTCTACAACAAAGTCTGGTTCATAGATTGATCCTTTATCATATTCTATCTTGAAAAAACCTCGAGCGGGTTTCATCCATTTCAAGACTTGTGCATCATCCTCTAATATTTGAGCAAATCGTAATTCCCCTTCTACTGAATCAAACTTTTGTAAAGGATAACAGCATTTTCTAAAGCCGCTGAATACAAGTTTTTTAATATCACTTTTAATGGCAGGAATATTACGAAAATCAAGAGGAGACATCCCTTGCGGTAACACATAATGGATAGGTGATAAAGCTGTAAAACCCCGTGTAACTTTAACCGCATAATCTTTTTGCGTTTCCCATTGATGTTCTCTTAATTGCGCAACAATAAAACTAGTAAGCTTGTGCTGATAGTGAATTAATACGTTCTCAACAGCTGTATCATTGGGTAAATAAGATCGGAAATGTTCTACCATCTGACTAGCTAATTTTCGTAATAAGAGCGTATGGTTATCATAATCGACAAAGTCATTATCAATCAAACCACGAATGATGTAGTTTTCAAGATAAGGCTCTTTGACATATTCATTCTTAGATGTGAGAAAAATGCTTTTATGGGTACGCAATTCTCGAATTAAAAGTTCTTTACTAACAGGTTGAAAATTTAAGCTTTCTAGATTTTTTAAATCAAAGTCATAAAAACCATAAGTAACATCACGCAAAGGTATGAGTATAATATTTGGAATATCTATTATCAGTTCTGTTAATTGTTTTGTCAGAATTGTCACCACTTTTGATACAAGAGACTTTTGTGATGAAGGCTTAATATTCATAACTTTATTAGCAATTTTTTCTTGTATCTGTGCAGAACAAAGCATTTGAGAACTTGGCAATTTATCATTCTCTTTGATAAGATCCCACGCGATCGCTGCAATATCTTGCTCTTCAGGTGTTAATGTAGGGGAATCTGTATGACGTAATATGATACCTTGTAAATCAGAAGATGCTCCATTTATATCGGAATTACGTATTACCATCGTTTGCATCAATAAAGCTTCTACTTGACTTGGAACTGTCACTATATCGGTCTTTTCAAAGGGGATATTCCCTCCTGTTCCAATCTCAATATGCTTTTTTATAATTGAGTTTGGATCGTTTGCACGATCAATAATATCTTGAAAACGATCATGCGCAATAATTGTTAAACGATCAATAGCTTCCACGCCTGTTCTATACCCATAAGGCAAACGCAATCCACGCCCAATTGTTTGCTCTGTTAAAATTTCTGAAGCCGATGCACGCAACGGTACAATAGTATAGAGATTCGTAACATCCCACCCCTCCTTTAATTTATTAACGTGAATAACAATTTCTGTTGGGTCATGAGAATCTTCAATTGCAATCAGCTTTTGAATATTTTGATCTTCTTCTATATTCGACTGTTTTGTATGAATCTCTATAACTTTTCCCTTATAAGCTCCTGCAAAAAAATCATCTGATTCCAATAAATCACGCAATTTCTGTGCATGATTTGTATCTTGAGCGACAACTAAAATAAAAGGCTTAACGAACTTTTTGTTATAATCTTTTGCATAGACAATTAAATCTGCTTTCACGTTTTCATGAGCATGAATTGCATCTTGTAATTTGATATGTTCTAATTGTTCAGATGTATAATTTTGAGGTTGAAAATCTTTACGTGTAGCAACAGCAGGCTCTTTTACAAAACCATCTCTCATAGCCTCTGCAAGTGAATAACTATAGACAACATTTTTAAAATCTACGGGTTTTGCACCTATTGTTTTTGGTGTCGCTGTAAGCTCTATTCCTAAAACAGGTTTTAACTCATTAATTGCTGCCGCACCAGCAGAAGCTCGATAACGATGTGCTTCATCCATTAACAAAACTAAATCAGGAAGATTTGCGAGATAATCAAAATAACTTTCACCAATCGTTTCTTGTAAGCGTTTAATTCGCGGAATACTAGATTTTAGTGCGCCTTTTTTATTATCCGTTGTATTAATTTTAGAAATATTAAAAATATTGATAAAGGCCGTATCTCTATTCTCAAACAAACGCTTTTGTCCTTGAATATGGTGTTCATCAACGCGAATACCTTTACCACTTTCATAATCTTCACCTGTAATAATAACGGGTCTATTGGCAATAAATTCACTCATTCCACTGAAAACATACTTCGGACTTTTGGGACTAAAATCCTGTTTTAACTTTTCATAAATAGTCAAATTTGGCGCTAAAACAAAAAAATGGCGACTACGACCTGTTAAATAAAGATAGCTGATAAAAGCCCCCATAAGTCGCGTTTTCCCAACACCCGTTGCTAAGGTAAAACAAAAAGAGGGAAAGTTTCGTTCAAAATCTTGTACAGAAGGATAAAGATTTTTTATCACTTCTAACTCTGCAACCAAATCAGCATTTTTAGAAAGCTCTATATTTTCTAAGATTTTTACCAAAATATTTAAAGATTCACGTTGAGGATCACGCAACGATAAGCGAGCAGAAATCCTTTTTTCAACAGTGTTCATGAAAAACTCCGCTTTTTATATATTATTCAAATAGATCTAATTCTGCTTGCGCAATATCTTTATTTTTGCTGTTTTCTTTTACCACAATCACTGGTTCAAGATTGGCTACATTTAAACTGTAATCGTCCCTTCCCCATTCGCATTTTTCTAATATTGCACGGGGGATTTTAGTGAGTGTCAGATTTTCAAAGGATGCTGATTTTGTATCAAAGGCTGTACCACAAATCAGCAACGTGCGATGAGAGCCTACCTCTTCACTCATTATACAGAGTTGTGCATGGGTCATGGCGCTCGTTGTGACATAAATATAATCTGTTTCGGTTGAATACCCTTGCATCCAATAATGATTTTCATCCGGTGCATAGGTAAATCCCATATGTTTGCACATGGCTTCTGATAGCATGGCAGCATTATATTCGCGACGAATAATCCATTGTCCCCATGGATCTTTTTGCAACAGAGAAGGTGCAAGGCGATAATAACGGAATCCACCGCCACCTTGCCAATTGACACTTTTGGAAATTCCCCCTTGATCAGTTCCATCAATGACTTGTTTTAAACGAGGGATAATGTGGGTGTGACAATGCTCACCAAGTTCAATCATAATCCACTTCCTTCCCATTTTATGGGCAACAGCACCGGTTGTGCCAGAACCAGCAAAAGAATCCAGTACAAGATCACCGGGATTAGTGGCAAGTTGAATAATGCGTTCCATTAAACGTTCCGGTTTAGGAGTTGTAAAGACACTATCAGAATTGAAGACTTTGGCTTCTTTTTTTGCATCTTGATTATGGCCAACTTCCTGATAAGGCCAAATGGTCATTGAAACCATACCATTTTTTACCTCTGATAAAAAACGTTTCATAGAAGGAACATTACTTCCTGTTGGACCAAACCAAATACGATTATCATTCAATAATTCAAAGAATTTTTTTTTATTCATAGCCCAACTTCTACCATTAGGAGGCATTACCTTGCGTCCAGAAGGTGTGATGATTTCATAAATATCCTTAGGTGTTACTCTTTTTACAGATAAATCTCCAGATTTCCAAGGACCGCGAGGATCATTATCAGGATTTTTATAGCGCGCATCCATATCGTTTGAACGAGGAAGCAATTGAGGGCGCCAAATCGTTTTGTCTTTGGCATAAACCATTATAAAATCATGATTATCAGAAAGCCATTTTGTATCATTTTGTGGAGCATATTTCTTTTGCCAAATAATATTGTTGATGAAATTTTGGCGACCAAAAATTTCATCCATCATCACTTTAAGATAGGCTTGTTCATCATCATCAATTGATATCCAGATACTTCCATCATCCGCCAGTAAATGATGTAACAATTCTAGCCTGTCTCTCATAAGGCTGAGCCATATGGAATGCTCTAAACCATCTTCATAATGTTCAAAGGCATTGCCTGTATTATAAGGCGGATCGATATAGATACATTTTACCTTCCCCATATATTCTTGTTCAAGCGCTTTGAGTGCGAGCAAATTGTCACCAAAAATAAGTTTATTATCAAAAATATCTTGGGATGATATTCGATGCGAAGCGTGATAAGATTTTTCAAGATCTTCTAATAAGATACGAGGTTCTAGTTTTGGGCGTTTTTCTTTTCCAATCCAAGTGAGTTCTAGTTTTTGTTTATTATAACTCATGCGATCGTCCTTAAATTTAAACGCTTATGAAAAGTAAACAGCTTATTCATGAATGGCTAAATTAGAGTCTCTTAACAATACTTTTAGTACCATCCGACAGCAATTTGAGCTTCTTCTGACATACAATCAGGTGTCCATGGTGGATCAAAAGTCATAGTGACTTCAACATACGAAACCCCTTCAACTGCACTGACTGCATTTTCTACCCACCCTGGCATTTCACCCGCAACAGGACATCCCGGTGCTGTAAGAGTCATTTCAATTTTTACTGAACGATCATCTTCAATATCAATACGATAAATCAGTCCTAGCTCATAAATATCAGCAGGAATCTCTGGGTCATAAACTGTTTTGAGAGCAGAAATAATATCATTTGTCATACGATCAATTTCGTCTGCTGGAATTGCTGATATGTAAGATTTTTTATTTTCGCTTACAGTTTCAACGGATTCTGTAGAATGACGCTCTTCAATTGATTCAGCCATTAAAAAATGTCCTTGTTTCTTGCAATGCTTCTACTAATTGATCTATATCCTCTTGAGTGTTATACATGGCTAACGATGCGCGGCAAATAGATGTTAGACCAAAGCGCTGTAATAAAGGCTGTGCACAATGAGTTCCCGCACGTATCGCAACCCCTTTTCTATCAATAAACATAGCGATATCATGGGCGTGAATCCCTTCAATTGTAAATGATATAATAGCTCCTTTATTGGGAGAATGACCATAAATACGCAATGACTCAACCATTTTAAGTTTTTCCTGTGCATAAGCTAAAAGGGACCTCTCATGGGCATGAATTGTGCTACGACCTTTCTCTTGTATATAATCAATAGCCGCAGTTAATCCAATAGCTTCAACGATAGGAGGAGTGCCTGCTTCAAAACGGTAAGGAGGAGCATTATAAAAAACCTTATCGGTTGTTACCTCCTCGATCATTTCCCCTCCCCCTTGAAAAGGACGCATTTCTTCTAATCTATCTTCTTTACCATACAAAACACCAATACCAGTGGGACCATAAAGCTTATGACCTGTAAAGACATACCAATCACAATCGAGATCTTGTACATCAACGGTTAAATGTACTGCTCCTTGAGAACCATCAACAAGAACAGGAATAGAATTTTGATGTGCTAGCTTAATAATCTCTTTAACAGGAGGCACAGTTCCTAATATATTGGACATATGCGTTATAGCAACAAGCCGCGTTTTTTCGCTTAAAGCCTTTTGGAAATCTTCAATGTGCAGAACACCATTTTCATCGACAGGAACAAAAATAAGTTTAACACCTTTTTGTTCACGGAGAAAATGCCAAGGAATAATATTTGAATGATGTTCCATGATCGTTAGAACAATCTCATCACCTTCTTTGAGTTTTGGCATCGCCCAACCATAAGCAACAGTATTAATAGCTTCTGTTGCATTTTTCGTAAAAACAATTTCTTCAGCTTTTTGAGCATTTAGAAAAACACGAACGGTTTCACGAGAATTTTCATAGGATTGTGTTGCTATATTGGCTAAAAAATACATTCCCCTATGCACATTAGCATAACTATAG
This sequence comes from Bartonella sp. AP30XZML, assembly GCF_042195945.1. Lineage (NCBI taxonomy): Bacteria > Pseudomonadati > Pseudomonadota > Alphaproteobacteria > Hyphomicrobiales > Bartonellaceae > Bartonella > Bartonella sp. AP30XZML. The sequence continues at coordinate 68,051 of NZ_JBHIPJ010000027.1, forward strand.
TGATAATAATTATTCATTGCATTGAGTACTGACATTGGTTTTTGGGCAGAAGCACTACTATCAAGATATGCTAATCGCTTTCCATAAACTTGATGGTGCAAAATAGGAAAATCACGCCGAATTTCTTCGACATTATAAGTAAATGTTTGTACGTTATTTTCCATTTTTTCTACCTTAAACATTTTTTTCAAGCCATTTACTAATGATATTCTCTAAAACGATTTGAATATTATCTTGCTTGATGTCATCAATGAGCTCAGAGATAAATCCTTTAATCAAAAGCGCACGAGCCGTTTTAAAAGGGATACCACGTGTCATAAGATAAAAAAGATAATCATGATTAATATTAGCAACTGTTGCACCATGACCACATGCAACATCATCAGCAAAAATCTCCAGTTCAGGCTTTGCATTAAATTCTGCATCATCTGAAAGAATAAGGCTATTACAAGCCATGCGTGCATCTGTTTTTTGCGCTTTTTGAGAAACACGTATTATTCCTTGGAAAACACCAACAGCCTTATCTGTAACCACATTGCGTATAATTTCGGTTGATGTTGATTTTTCTTCCACGTGACGAACAGTCATTGTAAGATCACTATGTGTTTGTCCTGATAATAAATTTATGACGCGTAATTGAAAATCAGATTCTTCTCCCTGTAATTCAATATTGATTTCTTGGCGATTTAATTGGCTCCCTATATTAATGACATAAAGTGATAACTTCGCTCTTTGATCAAGAACAGCACAAAATCGACCAAATTGTGTAGAATTAAAATCACGATTGCGAATGAGAATCCACGTAACATCACTATCAGCAGCAACATTTAATGAAAATATTGAACTGACAAAGGTATCTTTATCATTGCCAACCTGATGTTCAATAAACATAACTTGACTATTTTTATCAACTTTTATATCCGAAAAAATATGAGATTGTCCCCCCATTTGTATATTTTGTAATTCAATGGGGATATTTAACTTTGTATTTTCAGGGATGTGAAAAAGCCAACCATCTGTAACAAAAGCTGTATTTAACTGTCCAATAAAATCTTCATCAGAAATGTTTTGATTTATCTGTACAGAATTATCTTCTAATGCGTCTGAAAGGCGTTTTACTGCAATGTTGTCTACCTTTGACTCTATCGATGTTTTTCCATTGTTTATGGAGAAAACAGCACTTTCTGAAAGCAATGCATCAACCAATTGATTGTCTTGAACTTTTGAAAAATTGCTAATAGACTTCAGTAAGGTACGCAAATTGGTATAATGCCAACTTTCTATTTTACGGGAAGGAAGCCGTGTCGTTTGAAACTGCTCAATAGTTTTCTTGCGGATTTCCTGTACAGCTTTATCACCAGGTAAGTGGTTTACATACTGATTAAAATTACTGAGTATATTTTCTTCAACCGTTAACAAGTTTTGCTGTGCATTCATATTTAATAACCTCAAACCGCTTCTCTAATAAGATCAGCATACCCATTTTGCTCTAAATAAAGCGCTAAGGATTTATCACCGCTTTTGATAATTTGTCCTTTATAAAGAACATGTACCGTATCAGGAATAATATAATTAAGCAGCCGTTGATAATGGGTAATCACCAAAAATGAACGTTTTGAATCCCGAAGCTTATTAACACCATCTGCAACAATTTTTAGTGCATCAATATCTAAACCAGAATCCGTTTCATCTAAAATGCAAAGTGTAGGTTCAAGAAGTGCCATTTGTAAAATTTCAGCGCGTTTTTTTTCTCCACCTGAAAAACCTACATTTAATGGACGCTTTAGCATATCCATATCTATTTCAAGTTTGGCTGAAACTTCTTTAACACATTTTATAAATTCAGGAATTTTAAGTTCTTCGTCACCTCGCGCTTTGCGTTGAGAATTCATCGCAACTTTTAAAAATTCCATTGTTGCTACCCCTGGTATTTCCATTGGGTATTGAAATGCAAGAAAAACACCATATGCAGCACGTTCTGCTGGATCCATTTCTAAAAGTGATTGTCCATTATAGAGAATATCTCCTTCTGTTATTTCATAATCATCACGACCAGCAAGCAAATAAGATAAAGTTGATTTTCCGGCTCCATTTTGTCCCATGATAGCAGCAACTTCTCCATCTTGAACTGTCAAGTTTAAACCACGAATAATTTCTGTATCGGTTTCAGCAATACGGGCGTGCAAATTTTTGATCTCTAACATAATTTAATCCTGTTTTGGCTGTTTTTCAGATATCAATGCGTATTATTTTACCTTAGCATCCATCTACTTTTGTAATTACCATAGAGGTCATTTTTAGCATTATGTGCTACCGTTACAGCCTTTTTACATAAAGTCTTCTATTTATCTAATTAAATAAAATTATCCAACACTACCTTCAAGGCTAATACTAATAAGCTTTTGTGCTTCGACAGCAAATTCCATGGGAAGTTTTTGAATGACCTCTTTTACAAAACCATTTACAATTAATGCGATAGCTTCTTCTTCGGGAATTCCTCTTTGCATAACATAAAAAAGTTGGTCATCAGAAATTTTTGATGTTGTGGCTTCATGTTCAAACTGAGCTGTTGCATTTTTTGCTTCAATATAAGGAACTGTATGCGCACCACAATCATTTCCGATTAACAAACTATCACATTGCGTAAAGTTACGCGCATTTTGTGCTTTTCGATGAGCTGTGACTTGTCCCCGATAAGTGTTATTTGAAAAACCTGCAGAAATACCTTTGGAAATAATGCGACTGGATGTATTCTTTCCCAAATGAATCATTTTTGTACCAGAATCAATTTGTTGATAACCGTTTGCAACAGCAATAGAATAAAATTCTCCACGCGCATTATCACCACGGAGTAAGCAGGATGGATATTTCCAAGTAATCGCAGAACCAGTCTCAACTTGTGTCCATGAAATTTTAGAGCTATCACCTCGACAATCTCCACGCTTCGTCACAAAATTATAAATACCACCCTTTCCATCTTTATCGCCAGGATACCAGTTTTGTACTGTAGAATATTTAATCTCTGCATTTTCAAGGGCAATAAGCTCAACAACAGCAGCATGAAGTTGGTTTTCATCACGTTGGGGTGCTGTACACCCTTCAAGATAAGAAACATAGGAATCTTCAGCGGCGATAATCAATGTTCGTTCAAATTGGCCAGTGTTGCGTTCATTAATCCTAAAATAAGTTGAAAGCTCCATAGGACAACGAACCCCTTTGGGAATATAAACAAATGAACCATCTGTAAAGACAGCTGCATTTAAGGCTGCATAATAATTATCACTTATAGGTACAACTGTTCCTAAATATTCTTTAATAAGCTCAGAATGTTCAATAATCGCCTCTGAAATAGAACAAAAAATCACACCAGCACGTGCCAGCTCTTTTTTGAATGTTGTTACAACAGAAACAGAATCAAAGACTGCATCAACAGCCACCTGCCCCGATACAGACATACTGTCATCAAAAGTGGAGGGATCAGACTGTTTTCTTACTCCTGCCAAAATCTCTTGTTCTTTAAGGGGAATGCCAAGTTTTTCGTACGTTGCTAATAACTCAGGATCCACTTCATCCAAAGATTTTGGTCCTGTATGATTTTTTGGAGCAGCATAATAATAAAGCTCCTGAAAATCAATTTTAGGATATTCAAGACGCGCCCAATGAGGCTCTTGCATTGTCAGCCAACGGCGGTAAGCTTTTAAGCGCCATGTTAGCATCCATTCAGGCTCATTTTTTTTAGCGGAAATAAATTTGATAATATCCTCATTTAAGCCTTTTGGAGCTTTATCGGTTTCAATATTGGTTTCAAAACCATATTTATATTGGTCAACATCTATTTCACGTACTTGGCGTATCGTTTCTTGTACTGCCGGCATAAATTTTCTCCATTTTTTGGCGTCAAAAACCGGTAACTAAAGTCTTGTTTTTTACAAGATTAAAGTAAGCAAGTTATCTCCTAGGCTATAGGTAAAGTGCAAAAATTTCAATCAAACTTATTTTATTTTTAAAATAATTCTAATTTTTATAACTTTCTGATGATAAATCTTCCCCTTTTTTCCTGCTTATAATTTGAGAAAAAAACGACAGAAAATCATCAATATCTTCAGAAGTTGTGCCACGCCCTAGCGAAATGCGAATGGCACCATTTGGAACATGATACCCCATTGCCTCCAACACTTTGCTTTGTTTTACTTTTCCCGAAGAACAGGCAGAGCCGGATGATAAAGAAAACCCTTCTAAATCAAAAGCAATTTGCATCGTTTCAGCTTTTAGATTTTTCACGGTAAAGTAAGTTGTATTTGGCAAACGTTGAACTCTTTTGCCAAAAATCTCAACATTTTTACTTATTTTTTGTAGTCCATCTTCTAATTTATTGCGTAAATATATTAACTGTTTTATTTCCTCCTGTGTGAAGCAATCAGCCATTGCTGCCCCAAAAGCAGCAATAAGGGGCAATGCTTCTGTTCCTCCACGGAGACCTTTTTCTTGTCCTCCTCCAATAATAAGAGGGTGTGGCATGAGAAGATTACCACATGAAACAAAAGCACCAATTCCTTTAGGACCGCCAATTTTATGGGCAGACAGTATAAAAAAGTCTCCTCCTAACTGATGAATATCCACAAAATTTTTATCTACATATTGTGTCAAATCAACTATAAGAGTGCCTCCTAAATCCCGAACAATAGCGGCGATTTCTGTTAACGGTTGAATAACACCCGTTTCACTATTTGCAGCTTGAATAGCAACAAGAGGTAAACCTTTTGTTTTATCGTGAACCGTTAAGAGTGATGTTAATTTATCTTGTTGTATGAGCCCATCTTGATCAACATCAATGACGCTTATCAATTCTTTAGAAAAACGTCCTCCCTCTGCAACAGAGGGATGTTCAGTCGCTCCAAGGTAAAGATGAGAAAATTTAACTTTTGCTTTCCCCATATTGTAAAAAGGTGTTAACAAAGTCATTGCGGCTTCACTCGCACCAGAGGTAAATACCACGTGATCTGGATCTGTTTTAAGATTTTCAGCGATTTGCCGACGGGACTTTTGCAACAAAGTTTTAGCGGCACGCCCTTCCTTATGAACCGATGATGGATTACCAAATATCTCTAAAGATTCCAGTAACGCTATCCGTGCCACTTTTTTGAGCGGTGTTGTTGCGTTATGATCAAAATATCGGCGTTTTATAACCATTTTACATCGCAATCATTAATCTTATGAATTGATTGAAAAAATAGCGCATTTTTCTTGAAAAGTGCACTAAAAAAAGAATATCTAATAATTATTTAAGAGATTCTATGGTAAAAGTCGACCAGGGTCAAAGAGAGCCTTTTATTGCATTAAGGAGCATTTTATGCCAGAAATTATTTTTAACGGTCCCGCGGGTCGGCTCGAAGGGCGTTATCAACCTTCACAACAAAAAAATGCACCCATTGCGATCATTTTGCATCCTCATCCCCAATTTGGTGGAACTATGAATCATAAAATTGTCTATGACCTCTTTTATATGTTCCAACAACGTGGCTTTACAACTTTACGTTTTAACTTTCGTGGTATTGGTCGTAGTCAGGGTGAATTTGATTATGGAATAGGAGAACTTTCAGATGCTGCTGCTGCTCTCGATTGGGTGCAAACACAACATCCAGACTCTAAAAATTGTTGGGTAGCAGGATACTCATTTGGAGCATGGATTGGTATGCAGCTTTTAATGCGCCGACCGGAAATTGAGGGATTTATCTCAGTTGCCCCTCAGCCTAATGTTTATGACTTTTCATTTCTTGCACCTTGTCCCTCTTCTGGACTTATCATTCATGGCGGTATCGATAAAGTTGCCCCTCCAAAAGATGTTCAAATACTTGTCGATAAATTAAAAACACAAAAAGGTATCATCATTACACAAGAAATATTGGAAGAGGCTAATCACTTTTTCAGTGGATGTCATGAAAAACTTATTGAACGATGTGCCCACTATTTGGATAACCATATCTCCAATGAACTTCTCGCTCCTCCTCCTGAAATACTTTCACTAACTTAGGAAAATACGATAGATTTATAAAAAATTAGCAAAAGCCGTTTCTGATCATAACAAAGTAATTTTTTCAGTTTGCATTTAAAATTTTTCTAAATTTTATTTCAGGATAGAAATGAGAATAACAGCATACCTGTTTTCTATCACTGAAAAGTCTCTTTTTTAGCGTAAAAAGGAAATAATACCTGTATTATTATCTTATATTACCAATATGTCTCTTTCTCTTGTGAGGTGTGTGTCAGTTATGATAGATAACGCATTAATAATTCATTATATAATCGCCTATTATATAAAATAATGCACTCTTATAATTAGGAAATTAAATCTGTGTTTGCCTTTAAATCTGATTTTTTACACATTATGAGCGAACGTGGTTTTATCCACCAAATTTCAGATGAAAAAGGCTTAGATGATCTTTTTTCAAAAGAAACTGTAAGCGCTTATACTGGATTTGACCCAACAGCATCGAGTTTACATGCTGGAAGTCTTCTTCAGATTATGATGCTTTATTGGTTACAAAAAACGGGTCATCGCCCCATTGCTTTAATGGGCGGAGGGACCGGATTGATTGGTGATCCTTCCTTCAAAGACGAAGCGCGACGCCTTCTGACACAAGATGATATTGCTGCAAATATTGATGGTATTAAAAAGGTATTTGCTAACTATTTGACATTCGGTGACCGAGAAACCGATGCTTGTATTGTGAATAATGCTGAATGGTTATGCAATTTAAACTACTTAGAATTTTTGCGTGATGTAGGAAAGCATTTTTCTGTCAACCGTATGTTGTCATTTGATTCTGTCAGACTCAGACTTGAGCGTGAGCACTCTTTGTCATTCTTAGAGTTTAATTATATGATTCTGCAAGCTTATGACTTTGTTGAACTTTATAAACGTTATGGGTTGCGTATGCAAATGGGGGGCTCTGATCAGTGGGGCAACATTATTAACGGAATCGAATTAGGACATCGTTTAGGAACACCGCAATTATATGCGTTAACATCACCATTGCTGACAACCTCTTCCGGTGCCAAAATGGGTAAATCATTGAATGGGGCTGTATGGCTGAATGCGGATAAGCTTTCACCTTATCAATTTTGGCAATACTGGCGCAATACAGAAGATGCTGATGTAACACGATTTCTAAAGCTCTATACTCCATTGCCGATGGATGAGATTCTTAAACTTTCTCTATTACAAGGAACTGAAATTAACGAAGCAAAAAAAATTCTTGCAACAGAAATTACAGCAATGTTGCATGGACGTGTTCTTGCTGATGCAGCAGCAGAAACGGCTCGCAAGACGTTTGAAGAAAAAACTCTGGGAGAAAATCTTCCAACTGTTGAAATTAATGCCTCAGAATTAAAAAAAGGTGTTGGATTGCTCACTCTTTTAGTACAAGCAGAACTCGCTAGATCTAATAGTGAGGCACGCCGATACGTTCAAGGTGGAGGTGTCCGTGTAAATGATCAAATTATTGAGGATGAAACACATCTTATTATTGAAGGGGATGTCAGTGCAGAAGGAACCATTAAACTTTCTTTTGGTAAGAAAAAACATGTTGTGATGAAACCAGTATAATCTTTTGCTGTTTTGTTTATGTTGTTCACGTCGAGCTTGTTCTTTCAATTCAATCGTTGTGATAGGGCGAGTTTTGTTAGGAAAATAAAGGTCTCTTCAAAACAATAATATTTCTAGAGAGTTGAATAGTTCTTTTCTTCTGTGTACTCTGATATCTTATACCTGTTACACAAAAAAGAAAGATGAAAACAATGACAAGACCAATGAAAGGTGCTCTTGCTCCTGATTTTACTTTGCTGCGCGATGGAGGAGAGACAGTGTGTCTTTCTGACTTTAAAGGAAAGCCTGTTGTTTTATATTTTTATCCAAAAGATGACACCAGTGGTTGCACAAGTGAAGCACTTGATTTCACAAAATTAAAGATGAAATTTGATGAAATCGGTGTTGCTGTTATTGGAATCTCTCCAGATAATGTAAAAAAACATGATAAATTTAAAATAAAACATGAACTTGATGTCATCTTGGTTTCTGATGAAGAAAAAACGACCCTCGAAGCTTATGGTGTTTGGGTTGAGAAAAGCATGTATGGACGCAAATATATGGGAGTTGAACGGAGCACTTTTTTAATTGATGTAAATGGAATAATAGTAGAAGAATGGCGCAAAGTAAGCGTATCTGGGCATGCTGAAAATGTTTTAGCTACTGCAACACTTTTATATCATAATGGTAACTTGTAAATTGAGTGTTTGATTTACCTTCAAAAGCAAAAGTTATTCCCCTAATTGATTTTAATTTTTCAATGGATTCAATTTTTACAATATATTGATTTATAAGGATAATGAATTGTTTTACATTTATATTAGTCCCCTGAATATCGCAAAATTTTCTTATTTCAGCTTCTTCCTATCACTTGCAATATCATAAGCAGAATTAGCGTGTGAGAAAAAATTGAAGAAAGAAACAAGAAAATCCTCCTTTAAACCTTTAAAGTATCAAAGGCTATATAACATCACAGCATCAATAAAACGAACAGCTTAAGAAAAAATCTATATGGCTTGAAGGAAGGATATATAATTAACGAATATCCTCAATTTTTTTGTCTTGTCCATAAATGCGCCGTGCGAGTGCTGCCTCTATAAATGCATCTAAATTACCATTAAGTACGGATTGTGGATCCGTATTTTCAATTCCTGTACGCAAATCTTTGACAAGCTGATAGGGTTGAAGAACATAAGATCTAATTTGATGTCCCCATCCGATTTCTGTTTTAGAAGATTCAGCAGCATTGGTTTCTTCTTCTCTTTTTTTAAGCTCTTCTTCATAAAGCCGTGCACGCAACATCGACCAAGCCGTAGCGCGATTTTTATGTTGAGAACGTTCTGTTTGACATTGAACAACAATACCCGTTTTTATATGTGTGATGCGAACAGCAGAATCTGTCGTGTTAACATGTTGTCCTCCTGCTCCAGATGCACGATATGTATCAATACGCACATCTGCCTCTGAAACATCAACTTCAATATTGTCATCAATAACTGGATAAACCCAAATGCTCGCAAAAGAAGTATGGCGCTTTGCATTCGAATCAAATGGAGAAATCCGCACTAAGCGATGAACGCCTGATTCTGTTTTTAACATTCCATAAGCATTATGCCCTTTTACAAGAATAGTCGCTGACTTTATTCCTGCTTCTTCTCCATCATGAATTTCTAAAATTTCAACCTTCATTTCATGCTGTTCAGCCCATCGCATATACATACGTAAGAGCATAGAAGCCCAATCTTGGCTTTCTGTTCCCCCTGCTCCAGCATGAACTTCTAAATAGGTATCATTCGGATCTGCCTCTCCTGAAAGAAGTACGTCAATTTGCCTTTTATCTATCTCATTTTTAAGATTACGTATTGATCTTTCTGCATCAGCGATAATTTCAATATCACTTTCTTCTTCGCCCATCGCAATAAGCTCAATGCATTCTTCAAGTGTTTTTGTAAATGATAAAAGACCATTGATTGAATCATCGAGACGTTGACGCTCACGCATCATATCCTGTGCTCGTTGTGCATCATCCCATAATGATGGATCTTCCGCTTTTTGATTAAGATATTCAAGACGCTTTAGTGATTGATCCCAGTCAAAGATGCCCCCTTAGCAATTGTATTGCTTTCTGGATTTCATCAACTAATGTTTCTATTTCTGCTCGCATAATTTAACACCGTATTTTAAAAAACTCTTTTTGGTTGTGTCTCTTAGCATTTTATACAAATTTAATAGCTGCTATCAGAAAATGGTACAATTCTATCACTCTATTTACAGAACTGACATTGTAAAAAAGAGATAAAAACCATGACTCATGGTGAAAGGAGATTTTGTTGATTAATACAGCCCACCTGTCCCACTTTCAAGGGCTTTATTGACTTGTGGAGAAGTCGTTACTGCAGGAACACCTTCTTGAAAAGAATTTGTACTCCCAATAACTTGATATATATCAGCAGGACCAGTCCCTGGTTTAAATGCTTCTATAATGACATCTTGATCTCCTCTTTCCGCAAGCATTCCTGTTTTCCGATTAATTGGCATTAAAATCATACCCTTTGGCATCTTAAAGGGAACATCTGGCTTTCCTTTAAGAGCATCTGCCATAAACTCACCAAAAATAGGTGCAGCTAATGAACTTCCTGTTCCATTATATCCTAACGGAGCTGGTTGATCATAACCGACAAAAATACCAACGACAATGTCAGGAGTAAATCCCATAAACCAGACATCCTTAGAGTCATTGGTTGTTCCTGTCTTAGCGGCAATATGTCGATTAAGATAACGTAAACGTGCTGCAGTACCACGCTGAACAACCCCTTCCATCATGGAGGTAATCTGATAAGCTGTCATAGGGTCAAGAACTTGATCTCGCTCATCAATCAATGTGGGTTCACGTTGATTATTCCATGAATTCGTATTACAATTTTCACAAATACGATCATCATGACGATAAATTGTCTTTCCATAACGATCTTGAATTCTGTCTATCAGAGAAGGCTTAATAGAGCGTCCCCCATTGGCAATAACTGAATAAGCTGTAACCATTCGTAATACTGTTGTTTCACCAGCCCCTAAAGCCATGGGAAGATAAGGCTGCAATTTATCTACGATCCCAAAGCGTTCTGCATATTCAGCGACAAGAGGCATTCCCATATCATTGGCAAGCCGTATTGTCATAAGATTACGAGAACGCTCAATACCATAACGCAACGTTGAAGGTCCTGCAAAGGTACCTCCATAATTTTTGGGTTGCCAAACTTCACCATTATATTGACGAACTTCAATGGGACCATCTAAAACAACGGATGCTGGTGTATATCCGTTATCAAGAGCTGCTGCATAAACAAAAGGCTTAAAAGCAGATCCCGGTTGGCGATAAGCTTGGGTTGCACGATTGAATTCAGATGCGGCAAAAGAAAATCCTCCCACCATAGCAAGAACGCGCCCTGTATGAGGTTCCATAGCAACAATTGCACCTTCAACCTTTGGAATTTGTTGTAAACGATAAGTGTTATTTGTATTGGATAGTTTTTCAACAAAAATGACATCCCCAACTTGCAGAACATGAGATAAGCTCTGAACAGTTTTTCGATAACCATTTTCTTTTACAACATGGAGTGCCCATTTTGAATCAGCTTCAGATAAAACAGCAATTTCCCGTTTTTTTGATAATATACCTGAAGCTTCGCGCTGTGGCTGTAAACCAATCTCTACTTTGTTTGGATTAGTAGAAAGAACAACAGCTAAACGCCATTCAGGAACATCACTTAGCCCTGTGATATCTGCAAGTTCTGTCCCCCAATCCCCTTTCTCATCAATATGCGCATAAGCTCCACGCCATCCTTGCGCATGATCAAATCTAATTAATCCATCGTGTAAAGCACGTCGCGCAATAAGTTGTAAATGCGGATCAAGCGTTGTACGAATGGAAAGCCCACCTTCATAAAGTGTTTTAGCCCCATAGCGATGTATTAAACGACGCCGCACTTCTTCAGTAAAATAATCAGCCGCAAAAACATAGCTATCACTCCCACGGATTATCGCTCCTAAAGGTTTAGCTTTCGCTTTTTCACCTTGTTCACGCGTTACATATCCATTTGCAATCATCCGGTCTATAACCCAATTACGCCGATCAATAGCACGTTGTGTATTCTTAAATGGATCATAATTTGCTGGTCCTTTTGGAAGAGCAGCCAAATAAGCACATTGTTCTAGCGTCAGATCATTGACGGATTTATTGAAATAGGTCAAAGAAGCAGCTGCTATACCATAAGTGCCACGCCCCAGATAAATTTCATTGAGATAAAGTTCGAGAATATGATCTTTTGAATAAGTTTTCTCAATACGCATTGCTAAAATAGCTTCCTTAAATTTACGTTCTAACGTTGTTTCTGAACTTAAAAGGAAGTTTTTAGCGACTTGTTGCGTTATAGTTGATGCACCCTCTGGACGTCTTCCAGAAGCAATATTACGAATATTATTGATCAAAGCTCGAGAAAGTCCTTCAGGATCTAAACCAAAATGATGATAAAAGTTTTTGTCTTCAGCCGAAATAAAAGCATTTATAACAAGCTTTGGTATTGATTGAATCGGTAAATAGAGGCGATGTTTTGTTGCAAACTCTGCCATAAGACGGCCATCAGAAGCATGGACGCGGGTCATTACCGGCGGCTCATAAAGTGAAAGAACTTCATAATCAGGGAGTGCATTTGCTTGACCACTGGTCATAACACCCCACGTTATTGCACCACAAAGTCCAATAGCAATAAAAAAACGAAGAAGATATCTTAAAAAAATCATCATAAAAACGGCTATCGCTTTCTTAAGAATTAATTAAAGAAAAAATACGTTACTTCAAACACACCAAGTGGATATCACCACAAGATTGAGATCAAGAGAAATCGTTTTCTATCTTTTATTTATACTAGGGTACACTAGAAGCCCATATAGATACTCTATTTTCTCACAAATTTAAAGAGGCTGTATCATTTTCTGCCTATAATCAGCAAATTGACGAATAGAATGAGCAATAGAGGCTGCCATTTGTTTTCTCCAATGAGGATCATTTAATAACTTTTCATCCTCTTTATTGGATAAATAACCTATCTCTATCAAGACTGAGGGTATATCTGAAGCTCTTAAAACTTGAAAATTAGCATAACGATGTGGGTTATTAATCAAGTTAATATGATTCTTTGATAAACTTGAAATAACACTATTTGCAAAATTAACCGAAAATGTATGTGTCTCACGTCGTGTAAGATCCATCAAAATATCTGTAACTTCGAGCGTTTCATCTGCAGGCAAACCATCAAGCAAATCAACTTTATTTTCATTTTCAGCTAAAGATTTTGCAATGGCATCAGAGGCTTTGTCTGATATGGTATACACTGTGGCACCGCGAAGAGAATGTAGATCAATCGTATCCGCGTGAATAGATATAAAAAGATCAGCATCAAACTCTTGCGCTTTTTTAACTCTTTCACTTAGTCTTAAAAAAATATTGGAATCTCGTGTTAAAGCAACGGTAATATGAGAATCCTTTTGTAATTCGTCTCGCAATGCACGCGCAAAGTCTAAAGTCACATCTTTTTCTAAAATTCCAGTAACCCCCCGCGCACCACCATCAATACCACCATGACCAGGATCAAGAACAACACGGAAATTATATGCTGGCATTAACTGTGTTTTTGTATCAAAATTGATCCTTTGCTGTTTTTTTAATATCTCATCAAATTTTTCTTGTGTACTTTTACGAATATCAATCAGCAACTGCCATAAACCATTATTTAAATTTTTTACGACATTTTTTTCAACTACAAAAGCCGTTTTACTTGTCAAAACAATGCGTGAAGTCTGTATGTCAGAGAAAGCATAACGCACATCTGAAAGCATAACGGATAATGTATTCCTTTTCTTTAAAGGCGTATTTTGCATCGAAAAGTCAATTGTAGGTAAATTGATAACCAAACGTGCTGGCCTGTCCAAAATCTGTAAACGAACATTTGGTTTTGAATTAAAAACCGCAATAATACGCGTATGAACACTATCACCAATGGTTCGAAAATTAATAAGTCTCAGAGGATCTGCGGCTTGAAGACTGGTTTGGAGTAGCAAAAAAGATAATAAAAAGTATGTGACGAACACAATAACATCCCCATAAGCTGTTTTCAGCTTTTTGGTAAAAAAAACTCTTATCATAAGCAAAATACTCTACATTACCTTTGTAATAATTTATCTTGGTTACATAAAACGATACACCAATTTATTATCTATTTTTCAATAAAAGCTAAATAAACACCTCAAAACGAAATTAAGGTCATAAAGATATTATAATTATACATGATTTACATTGTTACTTGCCAAACGCATGATATCAACATAAAAGAATATTTATGCTTCCTAGCTGATAATAGTCATCTAAATTATCTGTAACTCATATTAAGTTGTCTTTAGAAGTTTTTTGTCTATTATGCGTTGAGACTTTTTTATGGATGAAAAATTTCTATGTTGTAACATTAGGATTGCATTACTTAAGATTCGTTGGTTCGGATATCCGAACTGTTTTAAAGATTATTTTACCGGAGACTTTTAAGAAATATGAGTCATAAAAAACAGATGGAAATAATGATGAGAAATGGTGTAAATGCAGTCATGCCTTTGCACGTGGTGTTCCGTCCTGTTTTTCTGGTACCTCCCTTTTATGGCAGACAGCCTTTTATATTTACGAATAGTTATAGCATTCGTTTGAATAAAATTGTGCATGTCGCCTTCAGGATATTAACTTATGTCAAACAAAATGCTTATAGATGCCTCCCATCCGGAGGAAACACGTGTTGTTGTTGTTCACGGCAACAAAATTGAAGAACTTGATTTTGAATCAGAACATAGAAAACAGCTCAAGGGGAATATTTATCTCGCACGTATTACGCGTGTAGAACCGTCTCTCCAAGCGGCTTTTGTTGAATATGGTGGAAACCGGCATGGTTTTTTAACATTTTCTGAAATTCATCCTGATTATTATCAAATTCCTATTGCTGATCGCCTTGCTCTTCTTGAAGAAGAAGAAAAAGAAGCTGTAGGAGAAAATTCTGTAGATACCTTTACGGAAGAAGCAACTAAAAATAAAAAACGCTCCAGAAGAACAAAAAAAAGTGAAAAAAACAATGTTATAGCAGCCGATATTGAAAATGATATCACATCTGAAGCGATAATAATTGATAATACAGAAGAATCATTAAATGCCAATATCTCTTATGATGAGATTGAAATGGTCGGTGCTGAGGACATCCGTGAAGAGCTCCCGATTTATCAAAGAAAACAAGGGCGCCAGTATAAAATTCAAGAAGTCATTAAACGACGTCAAATTTTGTTGGTACAAGTTATCAAAGAAGAGCGTGGTAATAAAGGTGCTGCCCTTACAACATATCTATCTCTAGCTGGTCGTTACTCTGTTCTAATGCCCAACACAGCACGTGGTGGTGGTATTTCACGAAAAATTACGAACGTACAAGACCGTAAGCGTCTTAAAGAAATCGTAAAAGAATTAGCCGTTCCAAAAGGTATGGGCGTTATCTTACGAACCGCTGGTGCCAATAGAACAAAAGCTGAAATTAAACGTGATTATGAATATCTTATGCGGTTATGGGATACTATTCGCACTTTGACACTCGAGTCAACGGCGCCATGCCTTGTCCATGAAGAAAGCAATCTCATCAAGCGTTCTATACGAGATCTTTACAATAAGAACATTAGTGAAATTCTTGTCTCTGGAGACCAAGGATATCGTGAAGCGAAAGACTTTATGCGTATGCTCATGCCAAGTCATGCAAAAGTTGTGCAACCTTACCGTGATCCTACGCCCATTTTCGCAAGAAATAATATTGAAATTCAACTTGATAAAATGTTGCAACCACAGGTTTCTTTAAAATCTGGTGGTTATCTTGTTATTAATCAAACAGAAGCACTTGTTGCTATTGACGTAAATTCTGGCCGCTCTACGAAAGAATTCTCTGTCGAAAAGACAGCCTTACAAACTAACCTTGAAGCTGCTGAAGAAGTAGCGCGTCAATTACGCTTGCGTGACCTTGCTGGTTTAATTGTGATTGATTTTATTGATATGCTTGAAGAACGCAATGTGAAGCTGGTCGAAAAAAAATTAAAAGATTGTTTAAAAAATGATCGTGCTCGTATTCAAGTAGGTCATATTTCACACTTCGGCCTTTTAGAAATGAGTCGTCAACGTATTCGCATATCGGTTTTAGAAAGTACGACACAGCCCTGCCCACATTGCGCAGGAACAGGAAATATACGTTCTGAATCATCAATTGCGTTACATGTCATGCGCTCAATTGAAGAATATCTTCTTCATAATTCGCAACATAATATTATCGTGCGCACCCCCGTAGCAACAGCGCTTTATGTATTAAATCATAAACGCAATATTCTTGTTAATTTAGAAGCTCGCTTTAAACTTAATATTAGTATTGAAGCAGATGATAGTATTGGAACACAACATCTTGTTATTTCTAAAGGCTCAATAGCAGAGAGAATTTTTCAATCTTCATTGGAAGATGACAATAAGCAAGAAATTGAAGATTCTGTTTTCATAAAAAGTGAATCTATTGAAAATCCTTCTCCCATTGAAACAAACCAAAAGCGTCGGCGCAAAAATCGTCACGGTGAAATTACTGATCATTCTCTCTCCAACGTTCATAAAAAAGAAGATACCTTGAATGATGATTCTTATCGTCGAGGACGTCGTCGAGGACGTCGTGGTGGTCGACGCAATCAAGATAATAGTTTTCATCAGATTCGCGTTCCTTATGCAGAACCAGTGGGAGATTTTGCTAAGCAAGCTTTAGCAGAAATTAAAGCAGCGCATCGCAAACGTCGTGTTTCACCTGCTAAATCTTTTGAACTTGAAGAAACAAAGAATAATACACAAGCTCTAGATATACAACAACAGAGTGAATCTGAAAAAAATGATACAAGTATTAAACCTAAAAAACGTAAAACACGTTCTTCAAAAGTAGTAGAAAATCAACTTTTTTTAGAGAATGATCAAAATATTGCAGAACAAAAATCTCTTGAAGAAAAACCTACAACCAGTTCGGTGCATAAAACTAAAACAAAAAAAGCAGACAAAGCTGTTCATGAGGTAGAAGATAAAGCTCTTGAAAAGAGTAAAAAATCAACACGTGGAACACGTAAAAAATCATCTTCTAAAGAGACAACGCAAATACAAAAAATATTAGAGCAAGAAACTGTAATCGAGATGGAGAAAGTTATCGAAACCTCTCCTTCCCAAATTGAAGAAACAATTAATCAACCCGTTGTTATTTCATCAACGCCTAATGATTCTTCCAAAACTGAACGTATTGGTTGGTGGAAACGCAGAATTCTTTCGAAAAATTAAGGATTAAAAAAACCGCCACAGAAAATTGTGGCGGTTCAAATAAACAATTATAGAAGACGTTTTGACCAACTTCTATGGTGTGGGTTTATTACTTTTGTTTTGCTTTTTCTTGCTCATCCCGCATACGCTCTTCAATTTCTTTTTGCTTTGATTGAATGGCTTGCTGCAGCTTTATTTGTTCTTGTTGAAAATCTTTTTCCTCCATACCAGGACCGGTATAGGCTGCTGTAAACCCATTAAGAGAAAACTCAATAGGATTAGCTGAACCACGGAAATTAACTGTGGTTACAACCATTTTTGTACCACTTTTCATAGCTGCTATAAGCTTATCATCTAAGACATCATTAGCAATACAACTTGGTCCATTACAAATAATATAAGGAATTTTTTTAGAGAACTCGTCACCAATTTTAATGTGAACACCTTCTGGCAAAAAACGACCTGTAGGTACTTGAATACCTATACGTTTCTCATTTTGCTTCCCTTTTATTTCAACAAGATTAAAAGCCGTTAAAGGTTGTCCCGTATTCGATAATACAGTATTCATTGTATTACAAATATCAACATCATGCTGCTTACTGCAAACTTTGTACCAACCTTGTGATAAAGTTTGCGCATTTGCAGAAATACCAGCTATAAGAAAAAGGGCAGCAGCTCCAACTAATACTGAAACAGCAGAATAAACATTTTTATGCGACATGATTAAGTTAATCCTTTCAACGCGCTCTTAAGTAACTTCAAAAAAATATTAAATATAATTCCAACTTAATTTATTAAATTATAATGAAATAACAATTAATTTTACTATTTTTACTTCAATATAAAAAAAAAGTTAAATTTAGAGAAAAAATACGACGAGCCATTCTAATTTTTATACACTCATATCATTTCCCCTCTTCATCACATTGGTATTTGATGCAATCTATCCATAAAACACCTCTGTGCATTTAAACTAAGATTACACAAACGAATCAATATTGCAATGTTAATTAAAATAAACTCTGATACTACTCTAAAAAACTTACTAATTAAAATTTTTACATTTATTACTCTTCATGTTAAGCTTATAGAACATTAGCAACAGGTGTTGCAATGCATTAAGCTCCAAAATATCAGATAAGTTTTACAGTTTTCCTTATGTGCCTCGTGTGATACACAAAAACAAAATCATCTACGGTATTATTGAAACATTTGATGAATTAAAACCATTGATTGTCTAAAATTTCTGCCCTTGTTTACAAAACAATGGTGATACGCTTTTGTAATAAAAATTTTATATTCTATAGCGTTTAACTAAACAGTTTAGTTTAAAAATACGCTACTAAAGAAGTGCTTTTTTCTTAATTAAACAACACATTTTCTTAGAGAGAAAATCTATAACTGCTGAAAATATTTTATTTATAATAAACTTTCTTAAAATATAATAACATATTAATTTATAATAATAATTTATCTTTTTTCTATTTCTATATTGTATGAAAGATCCTAATAGCGCAAACCTCTCTTATATTGAATCAATAAAATTTATCCACTTGTACATCACAAGCAGAGTTAGTTTTATAGATAAAACTACTGAACAAAGGGATTCCCCCTATGAATCATCTCACGTGCCTAAAGCCATAATAAATTTATGCTCATATATTATACATCTATTATTGCACTTCTCTACAAATATCATCTCTCAGCTTTATAACATGAATAAAAAATATAGCTTTTATCAATTTATTTTAAGTTATTTCTCAAATAAAATAATTTACTAAAATGATAAATTCTTTTCATCTTTTACAACATCAAAGATATAAATCGTTAATGATTTAAGTTTTAAGAAAAAATGAATTCAAAATATCATTTTGTTTTCCTATATAACACAACTTAGAGCTATAAAACATCTCTCTTATCGTATTAATAAAACAAGATTTAAGATATGAAATGTATCGTCATTAAAATAATTAAACAGATAAAAATAAAAAACTACAAGCACAAAAAATCATGCATAAAAAGAAAACATAAAAAAGATATATGAGTTTATTATTTAATATATATATTAAAGCTTATATGATAAGAATAATAGATAATATCTTATGTGTATAAATTACTTTATTATAAATAATGATAAAAACAAAAAATTAAAATATATTTTACTAACATATTTAAACTATTATTTAGTATATTATCTTAATTTCTCTGTATTTGTATAATTAATTTTTTAATTGAATAATTCTTCAACATGAGAACGCATACGATCTATAATATTCTTTTTCTTGTTTGGAAGCATTATATTATGTACTTCTTTAATGGTATTACAAAGCTTAGGTGCACTTTTTACAAACCAATTATCTTCTGTAAGACTATTTTTTATATCGTCAAATATTTGTTTTTCATAACTATAAGAGCCATCTGTTAGTAATTCTTTAATATTCCTGACTAAACTAGGACTTATTGAATTATTTGCGCCTTTAGCCCAACTAAAATCTTTATCTTTCCAATCAAAATCTTTGCGCAAAATAGCACCTATATCACTTTGCAATATATCCGCTAACGTATTGCAAGCAATAATAAATATGAGATAATTTTTCATTATCTCATCATCACCTCCACTTTTCTCATTCATTCCCCATTCATTAAACGTTTGAGTTTTTTTTAAATAATCTTTTGCTTTAATCAACTTTTCTTTATACTCCCCTACTTCATACTCTCTCGCTATATGTATTCTAGAGATAATTTTTTGTTTTTTTTCAGCTAGATCCTGTAATTTCGAACCAAGATTATAATATTCATCCTTCAGAGTTTTCAGTTTTTTATATAACTTATTCCGTTCCTGTAAACGCTCATAGTATTCTGCTTTAGAAATATTTTTTTCCCAAATATCCAAATGAGATATACTTTCTTCAATAAATTGTATGCTCTCTTTAATATTCTTTCTTTTGTTTTTTAAATGTTGGTATTGTTCATCAGAAGATAACTCAGCATAAGCGTTTTTTACGCCATATATTAAAGTGAGTAACAAAAAAACGATAGTTAGACACTTTTGTAATGAAGAAAGCATGCTATCTTTACCTAAATTCTTTCTAAAAAATTTACAGGAGCTTATTAGCTTATTATATTGAAAGTGCTATTTAATGCGGTTAAACCGTCTAATCTATTTCCTTCATTATATCAATACGTATATAATAAAAACCAAATAAATATATAATGGCTCTTTATTATAAACTTAAATTTTATTCTTATACAAAATCAATAACTTTTTGTTTTTATAGAATAATTTTATAAAAATAAGTAATAGTTCTGAAATAATAAAGATATTTTTTAAACAGAATGTTGTTCTGCCATTTCGACAAGCTGTGTCATAATATTCGCTGCTCCAACAAGCCTTTCATCCGCTGTGGACCAATTACGAATAAGAGCGATACTTTGATCTGGACGAATTTTTGCCATCGAACCTTGTTTTCCAACCCACTGAACAAGAGCAACACTATTTGCGAAATAGTTATTACGAAACTGTATAACAATCCCCTTTGGTCCTGTATCTAATTTCTCTACATGCGCTTTTCGACATAATGTTTTGATATAAAAGACTTTAAGAAGGTGTTGAACCTCAAGGGGTAAAGGACCAAAGCGATCAATTAACTCCGCTGCAAATTCATCAATTTGTTCTAAATCATCAAGTTCTGTTAAACGACGATAAAGTCCCATACGTAATGATAAGTCAGGCACGAAACTTTCTGGTATCATCACTATTGTACCAAGTGAAATTTGAGGAGACCATTGATTATCTTCATTTAGCTCTCCATCTTTTAATTCAGCAACAGCTTCTTCAAGCATTTTTTGATAGAGTTCAAATCCAACTTCTTTGATATGCCCCGATTGCTGTTCACCTAAAAAATTGCCTGAACCGCGGATATCCATGTCATGGCTTGCCAATTGAAACCCGGCCCCTAAGGTATCAAGAGATTGTAAAACTTTAAGACGGCGATCGGCAGCAGCTGTTAAGACTTTACCAGCAGGAAATGTAAAGAGAGCATAAGCACGTTGTTTTGAACGCCCTACCCTACCACGTAACTGATAAAGGGCAGAAAGGCCAAACATCTCAGCACGATGCACAATTAGGGTATTGGCTGTTGGAATATCAAGCCCCGATTCAATAATGGTTGTTGAGAGCAGCACATCATATTGTCCATCATAAAATGCATTCATGATATCATCAAGTTGTCCAGCCGGCATTTGTCCATGAGCCACAACGAATTTCAGTTCTGGCACATGTGTTTTGAGATATTCTTCTACAAAAGCCAGATCAGAAATACGAGGACAAACATAGAAACTTTGTCCACCACGATAATATTCTCGAAGCAGGGTCTCTCGTATAACAAGTGCATCAAAGGGTGAAATAAAAGTACGAACCGCCATTCTATCAATGGGGGGTGTTGTTATCAATGAAAGTTCACGTACACCCGATAAAGCTAACCCTAAAGTGCGTGGTATGGGAGTTGCTGAAAGTGTGAGAACATGAATATCACTTTTAAGCTCTTTTAAACGCTCTTTATGTTTGACACCAAAATGTTGTTCCTCATCAATGATAAGAAGGCCTAATCGTAAAAAATTAACTGCACCACTTAATAATGCATGGGTTCCAATGACAATATCGATTGTACCATCTGAAACACCTTTTTTTACTCGTGCAAGTTCTTTCGCTTTTACAAGCCTTGAAGCATGTCCAATTTTAACCGGTAATCCTTGAAAACGCGAAATAAATGTTTTGTAATGTTGACGTGAAAGCAAAGTTGTTGGTACAACAACCGCAACCTGATATCCATTTAATGCTGCAACAAAAGCACTTCGAATGGCTACTTCAGTTTTTCCAAAACCAACATCACCGCATATCAAGCGATCCATCGGCTTGCCTGAGGCTAGATCATCCAAAACAGCATCAATTGCATTCATTTGATCTTCCGTTTCTTCATAGGGAAAGCAAGCAACGAACTCATCAAAAGATCCAATTGGTGGAAGTAAAGCAGGCGCAGCACGAGTCATACGCTCTGCAGCTATACGGATTAATTGCCCTGCCATTTCCAATAAATGTTTTTTAAGCCGAGCTTTACGTGCTTGCCAAGCAACACCTCCTAATTTATCTAACGTTACCTCTGTTCCTTCTGAGCCATAACGTGAGAGAAGCTCAATATTTTCAACAGGTAAAAAGAGGAGATCACCTCCAGCATATTTAATTTCAAGGCAATCTCGTAAAATTCCAGTGGTTGTGATGGTTTTAAGACCAACAAATTGGCCAATACCGTGGTCGATATGCACAACAATATCACCAGAATTTAAAGCAGAAACTTCAGAAATAAAATTTGTATTATTCTTACGCCGCTTTGGCGATCTTATAAAACGATCGCCAAGGATATCTTGCTCTGCTATAATAGCCAAATCTTCAGCCACAAAACCATGTTCTATCATGATAACAGCTGCTAATATGCGATCTCGAGGTGTTGCTTTGACAGTTTGCAAAGATTTTGCAACATCTATTTTTTTCAATCCATGCTCGTCGAGAACTTGTACTAAACGATTCAGAGATCCTTCACTCCAACACGCTAAAAGTACTTTTTTGCCCGCAGCGCGTAAAGATGCGATGTGATCAATAACACTTGAAAAAACGTTTTTTTCCTGCGCATTACGCTCTTTTACAAAATCATATCCCTGTTTAACATGTGCGTGAATAACAGTTTGTTCCAAACTTTGTGGAATATTAAAAGGCGAAAAATCAATACGCTGTGAAGATTGTTGCACACATTCTAAAACACGCTCTGGCGTTAAATAGAGAAGACTAGGGTCTATTGGATGATAAGAAGTAGAATTTTCTTTATCATTTTCGCGCTCTTTGCGCGCATTATAATAGTCTTCAATAAGATGATAGCGCTCAATGAAGACTTCTTCTATGAGATGTTCAAAAACTATCGCTAAGTTGCCACAATGGTCAAACAAGCTATCAAGGTTTTCATAAAAAAATGGAAGCCAATGTTCCATACCAACAAAACGCCGACCTTGAGAAATTGCTTCATAAAGCATGTTATTTTTTTGTGATACACCAAATGTACGGGTATAATTGCTTTTAAAACGGCTGATGCGTTCTGGTGTAAGAACAACCTCACTCATTGCCTGTAATAAAAGTTCAGTTTTTTGGCCTGTTGTCCTTTGACTTTCTGGATCAAATACGCGGATACTTTCTAGGGTATCTCCAAAAAAATCAAGACGTAAAGGTTCAACATCCATCGGAGAAAAGATATCAAGTATTCCTCCTCTTACAGCAAACTCACCAACATCACGGACAACCGTAACACGTTCAAAACCATTGGTTTCTAGAAATTGAATAAGATTTCCCATGTTATTACGCTGGCCAACACGTGCGTGAATAAGCTGAGCTTCTATCATTTCACGAGGAGGCAACTTTTGCATAATTGCATTTGCTGTAGTTAATATAATTGCAGGATGTGGATCTTTCCGTAAATTTGCTATGTGTGCCAATGTTGATAGTCGACGTGCCATAACAGCAATTCCTGGTGATACGCGATCATAAGGCAAACAATCCCATGCAGGAAATTGAAGTACGGGTAAATTGGGTTCAATAAAATTTAAAACTTGTTGTAAATACGCAATTTTTGTTCCGTCACGGACAACATAGATGAGCGGTTTACCTTGTGCAATTTCTGAACTTAATTTAGCAAGCGCAAAGGCTTCAAATCCATCAGTAACGCCATCTAAAATCATACGAACAGAATTATTTTTGGGAATAACAATTTTTTTAAATATAGGCATCGGGATTAATAACTTAAGCAAGTACGATAATTGGCAATATCACGGAAAAGTGGACTATCAACTTCAGAGGGGGGCAAAATTTCTCCAGTAATCCATGTGAGTAAATCACGATCATCAAAAGACATAATATACTCAAGCTCAGAGAGCGTTCTATCATTCATCTCAGTGATATGAGCATCGACATAATGTCCAAAAATGAGATCCATTTCACGAATACCGCGATGCCATGCACGAAAAATCAATCGACGACGACGAGCATCTAATTGATTTTTGTCAACGACAAAAACTGTCATAAAAAATCTCCTTGAATAAAGTAATATAAACTATTCAATTAGTCGTAAAAATTTGTACCTTGCTTTAAGGAAGTTCTATAATCTTTTGTTCTTTAAGTGTAATTCGACGATGCATTTGCTTAGCCAAAGCGTAATTATGTGTTGCAATAAGAGCAGAAAGACCAGACTGACGAACAAGGATAGATAAAGCTTGAAAGACATAAGCTGAAGTTACTGGATCAAGATTTCCTGTAGGTTCATCAGCCAAAAGAACCGAAGGGCCATTTGCTACTGCACGTGCAATAGCAACACGTTGTTGTTCTCCTCCCGATAACTCTGAGGGACGATGGTTCGCACGATGAGAAATACGCAGATACGTTAATAATTTGCGCGCACGATCTTCTGCTATGGATTTTTTTAATCCTGCTATCATTTGCGGTATCATGACATTTTCTAACGCCGTAAACTCTGGAAGTAAATGATGAAATTGATAAACAAAACCAATATCATTTCGTCTTATAGCTGTTCGCTCACTATCAGAGCGCTTTGCACAAGAAACACCCCGTAACATCACATCACCAGCTGTTGGTTTTTCTAATAATCCAGCAATATGAAGAAGTGTTGATTTTCCAGCACCAGATGGTGCAACAAGTGCGACAAGCTCTCCACGATTAAGAATAAAATTGGCTTTATCTAAAACAATGAGAGGCTTATGACTCTCGAAAAAGTGTCTTTCAATCTCTACAAGCTCTAAAATAGCTGTCATTATTCATACCTCAAAGCTTGTACGGGATCTAGCTTAGCAGCACGCCATGCCGGAATGAGAGCAGCAAGAAACGACAAGAATAAAGCCATCATAGCAACCAAGACGGTCTGTTTCCACTCAATTTGTGCAGGCAATTTTGTTAAAAAATAAAGTTGAGGATTAAAAACGTCGACATTAAATAACCAAGATATAAAATCTTGGATATGATTAATATTCGCAGTCGCGATAACACCTAAAACTAAACCCAATATAGTTCCAATAAAACCAATCATCATTCCTGTAATGATAAATATACGCAAAATCGCACTCTGTTGAGCCCCCATCGTGCGTAAAATTGCAATATCATGACTTTTATCTTTTACAAGCATAATCAGCCCTGAAATAATATTTAAAGCAGCAACAAGAACGATCAGAGAAAGAATGAAAAACATAACATTTCGTTCAATCTGTAAGGCTGAAAAAAAAGCCTGATTGCGTGTACGCCAATCAATTAAATAGACCTGTTGATCAACTGCTTTTTCTACAACAGGTTTTATTTGATCAACAGCATCAGGATCATTTAGAAATAATTCTAAAGACTGAACCTTATCTCCCAAATTAAAAAACATTTGTGCTTCATGGAGAGGCATAAAGATAAATATTGAATCATATTCAGACATACCAACTTCAAAAATAGCAACGACTTTATAAGCTTTCACACGTGGGGTAACGCCAAAAGGAGTCTCATCACCATCTGGAGTAATAATACGAATATCTCTTCCAACTGTCAGTCCTAATTTTTCTGCTAAGCCACTTCCAATTGCAACACCTTCTTCTTGATCAAACCGAGAAATCGATCCTAATTTAATGTTTTGAGAGACTGTTTTAAGCTTTTCTAGATCTTGTTTGCGCATACCACGAACTAACGCGCCAGAGCCACCTTGAACTTCACCTTGAACAAGCGCTTGACCTTCAATAACAGGTAAAGCAAACTTCACACCATTTGTAGTTTCTAAAGAAGAAATAAGAGTCTTATAATCAGAAAAACCAGAATCAACTGTTTGAATAATAAGATGCCCATTCATACCAAGAATACGATTGAGAAGTTCTGTACGAAAGCCATTCATCACCGCCATAACAACAACCAGAGCAAATACGCCCAACATAATCCCAATAAGAGAAATAATTGAAATAACAGATGCAACGACATGTTTTTTATTGGGAATCATATAACGAAAAGCGATCATCCACTCATAAGATGAAAAGCATTTGTTTTTCAGCCTCTTCATAATATTTCCTATTAAATTATAGAAAGTTGGCTGAGCACATCTTCAACCTTTAGAGATTTTTTTATTCCTGTTTTTCGATCTTTAATTTCAACTTCATTTTGTGCAATGCTGTTAGGACCAACAATGATTTGCGTTGGCAAACCAATCAAATCCATTGTTGCAAATTTTGATCCAGGGCGTTCATTTCTATCATCTAATAACGGATCAAAACCAACCTTCTTTAATCCCTGATAGAGAAACTCACATGCCTGTGTGCATTTTTCATCATCGGGCTTCATATTGATAATCCCAAAATCAAACGGTGCCATTGACTTTGGCCAAATAATACCATTTTCATCATGAGAAGCCTCAATAGCGGACGCAACAAGACGCGAAGGCCCAATACCATAAGATCCCATAGAGACCACATGCTCTTTTCCATCTTGTCCCATAACTTTTGCTCCCATTGGAGCGGAATATTTAGTACCAAAGTGGAAAATATGCCCTACTTCAATACCACGCGCTGAAAGACGATTATGATCAGAAACTTTAGCCCACTCCTCTTCATTATGCATTTCTTCCGTTGCTGCATAAAAAGATGTCCATTGCTTAACAATATCATCTAAAACAGCTTTATCACTAAAATCAATTGAACTATCAGGAACGGTAAGTTCAAGAAATTGTTTATCACAGAAGATAGCACTCTCTCCTGTTTCAGCTAAAATGATAAATTCATGACTGAGTTTCCCCCCTATTGGACCTGTATCTGCACGCATAGGAATTGCTTTTAAGCCAAGGCGAGAAAAAGTGCGTAAATAAGCAACAAACATACGATTATAAGATGTTTCAGAGCCTTCATAATCAAGATCAAAAGAATAAGCATCTTTCATTAAAAATTCTCGTGCTCGCATCACACCAAAACGTGGACGAATTTCATCACGAAATTTCCATTGAATATGATATAAATTAAGCGGAAGATCTTTATAAGAACGAACATAAGAGCGAAAAATATCTGTTACCATCTCTTCATTGGTTGGACCATAAAGTAAATCACGCTTTTGACGATCTTTAATGCGGAGCATTTCCAAACCATAATCATCATAACGACCGCTTTCACGCCAAAGATCAGCAGACTGAATTGTAGGCATCAATATTTCTATTGCACCCGCACGTTCTTGCTCTTCACGAATAATTTTACAAACTTTATCAAGCACTTTTTTTCCCAAAGGAAGCCAAGAATAAATCCCTGATGTTTGTTGTCGAATCATTCCAGCGCGCAACATGAAGCGATGAGAAACAATTTCTGCTTCTTTAGGATTCTCTTTTAAAAGTGGAAGGAAATATTGAGAAAGACGCATTGAAATAATTAACTCCTAATCAGACCTATCATATCGGAACAATTTATCACACCCTCTATTCATCTATAGCCGCATTCTGAATACTTGCAAATATAACGATCTTATCATTTAAAAATTTATTGTGCTTTATTCTCTATTTTTCTTATTTAGCAATAAAATAAAAATGCTCTTCTCTTTTTAAATAACGTAATAGGAAAGTTTTTTTATTTTGACCGATGTAAAAAAACTGTACAGATAGGTTTTTTTTGCCAAATTTCATGAACAGCCGCTCTCACTGCACGTCGTGTTGCCTCTCGAATAAGTTCATTATTTTTCTGTTTCATGCGTGGGATATTATAAACTGTATTTTCTACGATATCTAAAAGAATATCTTTTAAACTTTCCCCCTTTCCATTACTTTCAGGTAAACCGAATGTTGTTAGACCTATATCCCCTAATAATTCATGCTTACTATTTATATGGAGAGAAATAGTAACATGACCAGCATAACTTAGTTTGCGGCGTTCACGAATTCCTAATTCATCTTCATCTCCAATTAGGCAACCATCCTTATAGATGCGGCCAACAGGAACTTGATCAACAACCTTCACAGACTCTGGTGCAAGACGTAACATATGGCCATTTCTGATATCCATAACAGTTTTAATACCCGCTTGACGTGCTAAAGTTGCCTGAGCATTAAGATGCATTGCTTCCCCATGTACAGGGACAAGTATTTGTGGCTTTATCCAATCATACATCTGTAAAAGTTCTGAACGACGGGGATGACCTGAAACATGAACAAGTGCATCTTCATTCGTAATAATTTTAATACCCAAATCAATGAAACAATTTTGTACCTCAATAATCGCTTTTTCGTTTCCTGGAATACTTCGTGATGAATAAATAACGGTATCACCAGCGGAAAGTGCAATACTTTTCATTCCATCACGTGACAGTTTAGCTAAAGCAGCACATGGCTCACCTTGGCTCCCTGTGACAATTAAAACAAGATCTTTTCGCGAGATGTAGCCATAATCATCTTCCGTTACAAATGGTGCTAAACCATTCATATAACCAAGCTCTTGTGCAACCATAATACTTCGCTTAAGGGAACGCCCAATGACAAGCACTTTACGTCCAGCAGCTTCAGCTGCAAGAGCAATAGAACGTATCCGACCAATATTAGAAGAAAAAGTTGCTATCGCAACGCGCCCTTCAGCTTTGGAAATAATCTCTGAAAGACTGGCTTGAACTTGCTGTTCTGAAGGAGAAATACCATCCCGACATGCATTTGTGGAATCACAAAGTAATGCTAAAACACCTTTTTTGCCTAAAGCACGAAATCTTTTTTCATCGGTTACAGCCCCGAGTGAAGGAGTATGATCAATTTTCCAATCACCAGTATGAATCACAGTCCCCAAAGAAGTTGTAATTGCTAAAGATACAGATTCTGGTATTGAATGGTTAACGGCTATAGCCTCTATAGCAAAGGAACCTACCTGAAAACAATCACCAGCTTGAAAAATATTGAGTAAAATTTTTTGAGATTCAAAATCTAATTGTTTTTTAGTTTCCAATAATCCTGCCGTAAAAGGCGTACAGTAAATCGGCACTTGTAACTTTGGACATAAATCAAGAACGGCCCCATAATGATCTTCATGTGCATGTGTTAAAACAAGACCCCGTATATTATGTTTTTCACTTTCTAGAAAACGAATATCAGGCAAAACAAGATCGACACCTGGTAATTCAGAACCAGCAAAACTAATCCCCATATCAACCAGCAGCCATTCACGAAGATTTTGGGGACCAAATCCGTAAGCAGCTAAATTCATCCCTATTTCACCTACACCTCCCAGAGGTAAAAAAACAAATTCACATCTATTGGCTGCAACCATAAACATCTCCCAAATCATTAAGGTATCTGATGATAAAATAATTTTTTAATAACGACCTGCATTAATAGAAGCAGCCGAACCAAAATGAACATCTCCAGCTGTTATAATGGCTGTCTGACCATTTTTTTGCTTTATGATGCAGTTAAAATCACTATCAAGACCATCAAAAACACCCTCAATGACTTTTTCATCATTCACCACTTTGACATGTTTCCCAAGATGAGCGGAATATAAAAGCCATTTTTTTCGGATTATTTCACATCCTTTTGGTTGTTTCCAAAGAAGGTAATTTTTAGAAAAACACTCCGTCAAAACCGTAAATAATTGTTCTGCATCAATACGCAAACCGATATTCTTTAAGCTTGAAGTGGAATAGGGTGCATCTTCATAATTATATTTCACATTTATTCCAATACCAATAACCAAGGCATATTGTTGTGATGACAATTTAAAAATCTCAAGCAAAACTCCAGAGCTTTTTTCTCCTCTGAGCAAAATATCGTTTGGCCATTTTAAGCTCACAATATTGTTTGTCTGCTTTTCCTCTTTTATCAATTGTTTTATTGCCTCTGCCACACTTACTCCAGCAACAAAACCAAGTTGAGCTGCAGTTTGATGAACAATATCATCAATTAATAAAAGACTAGAATAAAGGTTCCCTTTTGGACTAGACCAAGTCCTCCCTCTTCTTGCTCTTCCCTGTGATTGTTCTTGTGCAACAATCCAAAGATTACCTTGATGACCAGTTAGCGCTTTTCGTTGCGCAATGAGATTTGTTGAATCAACACTATCGTACGCTTCAATAGTGTATCCCTGTTTTTGTGCAAAATCTGATAAAGTATAAACCATATTCATTAAAACAATACTGTTGCTGCTTTTTCTGCTAGCTCAGCGAACCAAACTCCAAAAAGCGCGTAAAATAAAATAAAGAATACAGAAAGACCAAGACAAAATTGAAGCTCTTTCGATAAAGCAACAAAATGCGCTTTTGCATCATCAAACCACATAATTTTAATGACTCGCAAATAGTAAAAAGCCCCAACAACAGACGCTATCATCCCAACGACAGCAAGTGGCGTAAGTCCAGCGTGGACAGCAGCAGAAAATGTATACCACTTTCCAAAAAAACCAGCCATAGGAGGTATGCTTGCTAAAGAAAAAAGCTGTATTGTCATCACAACAG
This sequence comes from Bartonella sp. AP30XZML, assembly GCF_042195945.1. Classification (NCBI taxonomy): domain Bacteria; kingdom Pseudomonadati; phylum Pseudomonadota; class Alphaproteobacteria; order Hyphomicrobiales; family Bartonellaceae; genus Bartonella; species Bartonella sp. AP30XZML. Next base: position 98,564 of record NZ_JBHIPJ010000027.1, read on the forward strand.
CCATAAACGGATTCGTCTTTGCTAACCCTGAAAGATCATAAATATTTTCAACATTTCCATTCTGAGAGCGCATTCCAAGAATAAAGGCAAATGAACCAATCGTCATTCCAAGATAAATAGTCATATAAAGGATAACGCTTTTTATCCCAAGCATATCTCCAGCAGATAAACCAACAAGTGCATAACCCATATGACTGATCGACGAATAAGCCATTAAGCGCTTAATATTATTCTGACCGATTGCAGCAAAAGCACCCAGTATCATTGATGCAATCGCCATGAACACCAAAATTTGTTGCCATGCAGGCATCACGTTATCAACACGCCCTAGGGGAATAAAGGTCACCACAATAATACGGATGATTAAAGCCATTGCAGCAACTTTAGGGGCACCAGCAAAAAATGCTGTAATCGGTGTGGGCGCTCCTTCATAAACATCAGGTGTCCACATATGAAACGGAACAGCAGAAATTTTGAAAGCCAAACCAGCTAAAATAAAGACAATTCCAAAAATAACCCCCAATTGTACATTTTTATCTTTTAAAGCAAGAGCAATTTCGTGAAAACCAATTTGACCGGTAAAACCATAAAGCAAAGAAATACCATAAAGAAGCAACCCTGAAGATAATGCTCCTAAAACAAAGTATTTTATACCGGCTTCAGAAGATTTTACATTATTACGATTAATCGCTGCTAAAACATATAAAGCTAAAGATTGCAGCTCTAACCCCATATAAAGCGACAGCATATTACCCGCTGAAATCATAAACATCATTCCAAGGGTTGCTAAAAGAACAAGTACTGGAAACTCAAATATATTAAACTTTTGTGCATTGGCAAAACCAACAGACATGATAAGAGAAAAGAGTGCACCAATAAGCATTAAAATTTTCATATAACGACTAAAGGAATCGATAACGAGCGCATTGGTTTGAAATGAACCATTTTTCGGAAAAATTATAAGAATAATAATGGTTGCCACAAGAAGTGCTATGGCTAAACCTGTCACTGTTAAAGAAGCACGTGTATTGGAATAAACACCAATCATAAGCAGCACGACAGCTCCTAATGTAATTAAAAGCTCTGGAAGAATTAAGACTAATTGCGCTATTATTTCAGTTTGCATGTGCATTCTTCCCTTATCTAGTGCAGTTTATTGATGAGGGTTTCTACAGAAAACGCCGTTGCCTTAAGAATAGGCGTTGGATAGATACCAAAGAATATTGTAAGAATAACCATTGGATAAAGGAGGAATTTTTCTCTTAAAGAAAGATCTATTAATACTTTTAAATTCTCTTTATCCAAGGAACCAAAAACCACACGCCGATAAAGATAAAGGGCATAGGCTGCCGATAAGATAACACCTGTTGTTGCTAAAACAACAACCAATTTATTTACTTGAAAAACACCTATTAAGGTTAAAAATTCACCCAAAAATCCTGAGCTTCCAGGCAAACCAACATTTGCCATGGTGAAAATTAAGAAAACAACAGCATATTTAGGCATATTATTCACTAAACCACCAAACGCTGAAATTTCACGTGTATGCAAGCGATCATAGATAACCCCAACACAAAGAAACAATGCTGCTGAAACAATTCCATGGGATAGCATCTGATAAATAGCCCCTTGTATCCCCTGTTCATTCGCAGCAAAAATACCCATCGTTACATATCCCATATGCGCTATTGAGGAATATGCAATAAGTTTTTTGATGTCACTTTGAACAAGTGCAACCAGTGATGTATAAATAATAGCGATAAGCGATAATGTGAAAACAAAAGGCGCAAAATCTGCTGAAGCGATAGGAAACATAGGCAAAGAAAAACGAAGAAAACCATACCCACCTAATTTAAGTAAGACACCAGCTAAAATAACAGAACCCGCTGTCGGTGCTTCTACGTGAGCATCAGGGAGCCATGTATGAACTGGCCACATTGGCATTTTAACTGCGAAAGAAGCAAAAAATGCAAGCCATAACCATATTTGCATATGAGCAGGAAACTGATAATTGAGTAAAGTTGGTATATCAAGTGTCCCAGCCTCCCAATACATAACCATAAGAGCAACCAGCATAAGCACTGAACCAAGTAGAGTATATAAGAAAAACTTTATACTTGCATAAACACGACGTGCTCCTCCCCATACACCTATAATGATAAACATTGGAATGAGGCTGCCTTCAAAAAAAACATAGAATAGCATTGCATCAAGAGCACAAAAAACACCAATAATCGCAACTTCTAGAAGAAGAAACGCAATCATATATGCTTTTAATCTCTCTTTAACATTCTCCCAACTTGCTAAAATACAGAAAGGCAAAAGAAAAGCCGAGAGAACAACAAAAAGAATAGAAATACCATCGACCCCCATATGATAGCTAATACCACCCCCTAACCAACTGGATTTTTCAACCATTTGAAAATTTTGGTTGCTAGAATCAAATCCTATCCAAATAATTAAAGAAATAATAAAAACAAATAGAGTCGTAAAAAATGCGACATTACGTATATTATGGCGTGCTACTTCACTATCATCTTTGATAAACAAAATCAGAAGAACACCAACAAGCGGCAAAAATGTAACCGTAGAAAGAATAGGCCAATCGGTCATTAGTTTACGCCCCCGATCATCATCCATGTAATGAGCAATGCAACGCCGATAAGCATTGCAAATGCATAGTGGTAAAGATAGCCTGTTTGCATTCGAACAACTCTATTTGTAATATCAACAACACGCGCTGCAATACCATTGGGACCTAGACCATCAATAATCTTACCGTCTCCCACTTTCCAAAGAAAAGAACCAATTCTAAAGGTAGGACGAACAAATAAAAAGTTATATAATTGATCGAAATACCACTTTTGGTAAAGAAAGTGATACACTCCTGGCATAATACGCGCCATTTTCTTGGGAAGAGAGGGAGCCACAATATAAAATAAATAAGCCAACATAAACCCAAGAATCATTGCTATAAAAGGCGACCATTTTACCCAATTAAAAACATGGTGAGCATCATGAAGAATATGATTATGGCTGCTTGTAAACAATGCTCCCTTCCAAAAAGCATTATACAAGTCACCAAAAAAGTAAGGTTGGAAAACGACACCAGAAAATATTGCTCCAATAGATAAAAGAAAGAGTGGAATCAACATAACTGGAGGCGATTCATGAACATGATGCATCACATCAACTGTTGCCCGTGGTTTACCATGGAATGTCATAAAGATAAGTCGCCATGAATAGAAACTTGTTAAAAAGGCAGCAAAAACAAGAAGATAAAAAGCATATCCTGAAGCAATATTATAAGATGCAAAAGCAGACTCTATAATCGCATCTTTTGAGAAAAAACCTGCAGTCCCGAAAAGTGTTCCTGGAATTCCAACTCCGGTCAAGGCAATGGTCCCGACCATCATCATCCAATAGGTGATCTTTATATGTTTGCGTAACCCACCCATTTTTCGCATATCTTGTTCATCAGACACAGCATGAATCACAGAACCTGCACCAAGAAACAATAAGGCTTTAAAAAAAGCATGCGTAAAAAGATGAAAGACAGCAGCGCCATAAGCTCCAACACCTAATGCCACAAACATATAACCAAGTTGAGAGCATGTAGAATAAGCAATAACACGCTTAATATCATTCTGCACCAACCCCACAGTTGCTGCAAAAAACGCTGTTGTTGCACCAACAATAATAATCACGGTCAAAGCAGTTGAAGAAAGTTCAAAAATTGGCGACATACGCGCAATCATAAAAACACCAGCCGTTACCATTGTAGCGGCATGAATAAGCGCTGATACAGGGGTTGGCCCTTCCATTGCATCAGGCAGCCAAGTATGTAAAAGAAATTGTGCGGATTTTCCCATCGCACCAATAAATAATAAAAGACATGTAATGGTAATTGCCGTCTGCCCATCAAATTGCCAATCTAAAAATGTCATATTTTGTATAAAGCTCTTGTCGGCAGCTTTTGCAAAAATAGAGGCAAAATCAACCGATTGGAACAAAACAAAAATACTAAAGATTCCTAAGAGAAAACCAAAGTCTCCAACACGGTTAACTACAAAAGCTTTCATTGCGGCCTTATTAGCAGAATCGCGCTGAAACCAAAAACCAATGAGTAAATAAGAAGCAAGTCCGACACCTTCCCATCCAAAAAACATCTGAATCAAATTATTGGATGTGACCAACATAAGCATCATAAATGTAAACAAAGAAAGATAAGAAAAAAAACGAGACCTTGAAGGGTCATGGTGCATATAACCAATTGAATAAATATGCACTAATGCCGAAACACTATTCACAACAATAAGCATGACAGCTGTTAATGCATCAACATGTAAAGCCCAATTAAAGCTTAAGTCACCAACAGTCATCCAATGTAATACCAATACATCAATCGCTGGAATATGACCAAGTGCAGTACTGAAAAATACTATCCACGATAATATGGCAACAACAACCATAAAGCTACATGTTATCAATTCACTCGCACGATCTCCTATCGTTTTTCCACCTAGTGCAGCAATTAAAAAACCCAAAAGCGGAAGAAAGACAATCGTATAATACATCACTGGTTAGCCTTTCATTACATTAACATCTTCAACCGCAATGGAACCACGATTACGGAAAAAAACGACCAGAATTGCTAAACCAATGGCAGCTTCAGCAGCTGCTACGGTTAAGACAAATAAAGCGAATACCTGACCAACGAGATCATGAAGAAATGCTGAAAATGCAACAAAATTGAGATTAACTGAAAGCAATATAAGCTCAATGGACATCAAGATAATAATCACATTTTTTCTGTTGAGAAAAATTCCAGCAATACCAATTGTAAACATTAAAGCAGAAACAGTGAGATAATGTGTAATATCAATATACATCTGCATAGCCCCCCTTACATACCTTTGCCTGATTCAACTTGTTTGATTTCAATGGCACTTTCTACCGTTCTAGAAACTTGCTCCGCAATAGATTGCCGCTTTACTCCTAATTTATGACGAAGTGTTAAAACAATAGCTCCAATCATTGCAACCAATAAAATCATTCCAGCAATTTGAAAATAGAAAACATAATCCGTATAGAGAATATCACCTAATGCTTGTGTATTTGTTCGCTGCGCTAAATCTGGCATTGGTTGCGTAACATGCGTTCTCAAGACTGGAGAAAAATAGCTACTCATAAAAACAACAATCAATTCTACAGCGATAATAACACCAATAAGAGCTCCAATAGGAGCATACCGAAGAGTTACACTCTTTAACTCAGCAAAATCAACGTCAAGCATCATAACGACAAATAAAAATAAAACAGCGACAGCTCCAACATACACAACAAGCAGAATAAGCCCTAAAAACTCTGCTCCTGCAAGTAAAAACAAAGCTGCTGCATTAAAAAATGCGAGGATTAAAAACAAAACAGAATGCACTGGATTGCGTGCTGTAATAACAATAACTGCACTTGTTAGCATAATAAAAGCAAACAAATAGAAAAATGCCGCCGCTAGATCTGTTAGCATAGGCTTCTCCTTAATTATTCAAACAATTGGTATAAACTTCATACCAGATTACAATTTATCGGAAAAATATCCGACACCTCATTTAACGATACACTTAACGATAAGGCGCATCCATCAATATATTTCGAGCAATTTCTCGCTCCCATCGATCTCCATTCAATAAAAGTTTTTCTTTATCATAATAAAGTTCTTCACGTGTTTCCGTCGCAAACTCAAAATTTGGACCTTCGACAATAGCCTCAACCGGACAGGCTTCTTGACAAAAACCACAGTAAATACATTTAACCATGTCTATATCATAACGGATAGTTCTACGTGTACCATCATTGCGCCGTGGCCCAGCTTCAATTGTAATCGCTTGAGCAGGACAAATCGCTTCACATAATTTACAAGCAATACACCGTTCTTCACCATTTGGATAGCGACGCAATGCATGCTCACCGCGAAAACGCTGAGATACAAAACCTTTTTCATAAGGATAATTAATCGTGGGTTTTGGTGAAAAAAATTGACGCATAGCTAAGAAAAAAGCACTCACAAATTCCAATAGAAGAAGTGATTTTGCCGCCTGAATAAAACCTGACATCGTAACATCTCCTCTTAAACGAAATCCGTAAACTTTAAAAAAGCAGCAGTTATCACAACCATTGCTAGTGAGAGAGGAAGAAAAACCTTCCAACCAAGCCGCATAAGCTGATCATAGCGATAACGTGGAACAAATGCTTTGACCATAGCAAACCAAAAAAATACAAAACAGACTTTTAAAACAAACCAAATGATACCAGGAACCCAATTAAGCCACCAAACATCTAAAGGAGGCAGCCAACCGCCTAAAAATAGAATAGTTGTTAATGCGCACATTAAAACAATCGCAACATATTCACCAAGAAAAAAGAGCATGTAAGGCGTTGAAGAATATTCAACCATATGACCAGCAACAAGTTCAGATTCTGCTTCCACCAAATCGAATGGAGGACGGTTTGTCTCTGCGAGCGCAGAAATAAAAAATATAATAAACATTGGAAAAAGGACCAACCAATTCCAATCGAGAAAGCTGTTAAAAGGAAGACCAAGAGTTGTACCAATTCCAGAACTTTGTTTATGAACAATTGTTGTGAGATCCAACGAACCACTTATTAAAATGACAGTCACAAGCACAAAACCAATGGAAACTTCATAAGAAACCATTTGTGCCGCCGAACGAAGAGCTCCTAAGAAAGGATATTTTGAATTTGATGCCCATCCCCCCATAATAACACCATAAACTTCAAGAGATGAAATGGCTAAAATATAAAGCAAGCCAACATTAATCTTTGCAACCTCCCAACCCTCATTGACAGGAATAACAGCCCAAGTTGATAAAGCAAGTGTCGCTGAAACAAAAGGAGCTAAAAGAAAAACACCCTTATTTGCACCTGCAGGGATAATAGGCTCCTTAACAACAAATTTAATTAAATCTGCAAAAGACTGTAACAAACCCCATGGTCCAACAACGTTTGGTCCACGACGCAATTGTACCGCTGCCCAAATTTTTCTATCTGCATAAAGAAGATAAGCAACTAAGACCAAAAGAACGACCAAAAGAAGAAGTGTTTTTCCGATTATAATGAGTAATGGAAACAGCCAAGTCATAAAGAAATCATACATCATTATTCCTTTTCCTTTGCCCTTACTTTACTGTTTGTGTAGCATGGTTTTTTGCAAGAGATGAACATTCAGCCATAACAGCAGAAGCACGTGCTATCGGATTTGTTAAATAAAAATCTTTAACCATAGAAGTAAATGCTTGACTCTCGAGAGAAACCATTTTTGAACCAAGCGCCTTAAGACCACTTATATCAGAAGGCACTATATCATCAACAGCACAAAGGTGTGGATAATCGTTAAACAAGCATTGCCTTAATTGAGAGAGAGAATCAAAAGGGAGCTTTTGTCCTAAAATATCCGATAAAGCACGCAAAATAGCCCAATCTTCTTTTGCTTCACCTGGAGCAAAACCAGCCCGATTTGTCATTTGAACACGTCCTTCTGTATTCACATAAAGCCCTGATTTTTCAGTGTAAGCAGATGCAGGCAAAATAACGTCAGCAGCATGTGCACCATTATCACCATGGCTCCCAATATAAACTGTAAAAGCTTTTGTATTGGCTAATTCTAGTTCATCAGCACCAAGCAAAAATAGAACTTCACAGGTTTTAAGTATATTTGCAACCCCAAGCTTAGAAGTAAAGCCTATGTCCAACCCTCCAACAATTGATGCTGCATTATGAAGAACCCCAAACCCATTCCATGTCTCACTAAGAGCACCAATATTATCAGCTAATTTAGCAAGACTTTTTAAAACAGATAAACCTTCATTTCCTGAAACCGCTCCCTCTCCGATAAGAATAAGGGGCCTCTTCGCTTCTTTTAAGACATTAAAAAAAACATCCTCTCCACGAATAAGTGTCGTTAATGTATCACTCCCAGATCCAAGGTAAGAATAAGGATAACGTAAATCGACTTTCTCTCCAATTAATGCAATAGGAAAATTGCCCATCCGTTGGCGCTTTAAAATACGCGCATTTAAAACAGCTGCTTCATGACGTGGATTAGATCCCACAATAAGCAGTGCATCAGCCTGTTCAATACCTACAATTGTAGGATTAAAAATATAACTCGAGCGCCCAAACTCTGGCGATAAAGCCCCCCCTCTTTGACGACAATCAAAAAGCGTTGAGCCCAAAGAGCTCAATAATGCTTTAAGGGCATACATTTCTTCAACAGAAGCAAGATCCCCCGCAATGGCTCCAATTTTTTCTGGAAAAATTTTAGAGATTACCATTTTGATTTTTGCAAAAGCTTCTGTCCAACTGACAGGTTGAAGCTTTCCATCTTTGCGTACATATGGCTTATCAAGCCGCTGAGTCCGTAATCCATCCCAAATAAAACGCGTTTTATCAGAGATCCATTCCTCATTTACATCTTCATTTGTACGCGGCATAATCCGCATAACTTCACGGCCGCGGCTATCAATACGGATAGCACTACCAAGCGCATCCATCACATCAATCGATTCCGTTTTTACCAATTCCCATGGACGGGCATGAAACGCATAAGGTTTTGAAGTTAAAGCTCCCACTGGACAAAGATCAATAACATTTCCCTGTAATTCAGATGTCATAGCTTTTTCAAGATACGTCGTAATTTCAGCATCTTCACCACGACCGATCAAACCAAGCTCAGAAATACCTGCAACTTCCGTTGTAAAACGAACACACCGTGTACAATGAATACATCGTGTCATAACAGTTTTGACAAGAGGTCCAATATATTTATCTTCTACAGCACGTTTATTTTCTGTATAACGAGAACAATCTCGTCCATAAAGCATTGCTTGATCTTGAAGATCACACTCTCCCCCTTGATCACACACTGGACAATCCAAAGGATGATTAATGAGAAGAAATTCCATAACACCTTCACGTGCTTTTTTTACCATCTCCGTATTGGTAAAAATCTCAGGTACCTCACCGTTAGTCCCTAATCGTAAATCACGAACCCCCATAGCACAAGAAGCCTGAGGTTTTGGAGGACCACCTTTAACCTCAACTAAACACATACGACAATTTCCAGCAATTGACAAAGATTCATGAAAACAAAAACGTGGAATTTCTACCCCAGCCGCCTCAGCAGCCTGAAGCAACGTGTAGTAATCAGGAACTTCAATCTCTTTGCCATCAACTTTGATATTTATCATCACCCATCCAACCTGCAGATAACCCACTTAAAATTTGCATTCGGTTGCTCTTAAAACAAAATCCTTTATTAAACCGCTTCTAAAGCAATATTTTTGCTTTGGACTACATTTCGCGTGTATTCATCAATTCTACGCTCGATTTCCGGACGAAAATTACGTATCAACCCCTGTACAGGCCATGCGGCAGCATCACCAAGCGCACAAATAGTGTGTCCTTCAACCTGTTTAGACACTTCAAACAAAAGATCAATCTCGCGTTTTTGCGCTCTTCCCTCAACCATACGCCCTAAAAGACGCATCATCCATCCCGTCCCCTCACGACACGGTGTACACTGACCACAACTCTCGTGCTTGAAAAAAGCAGCTATACGCCAAATTGCCTTGATAATATCGGTTGATTTATCCATAACAATCATTCCCCCTGTGCCAAAAGAAGACCCGACATCTCGCATCCCATCAAAATCCATGATCGCATCGATCATATCCTCACCACGAACGACTGGACAAGAAGCCCCCCCTGGAATAACTGCTAAAAGATTATTCCATCCACCACGAACACCACTCGTATGTTTTTCAATTAATTCACGGAATGAAACACCAAGAGCGTCTTCAAATGTACAAGGTGCATTAACATGCCCTGAAACCATAAATAATTTCGTTCCAACATTATTTGCTCGTCCGATTGATGAAAACCACGAAGCCCCCCGCCGCAAAATCGTTGGAACAACGGCAATAGACTCTACATTATTTACTATTGTTGGACAGCCATAAATCCCCATATTGGCAGGAAATGGCGGTTTAAGCCGAGGTTGTCCCTTTTTCCCCTCAAGACTTTCAAGAAGAGCCGTTTCTTCACCACAAATATAAGCACCAGCTCCATGATGAATAACAATATCACAAGCATGCCCATATTTCGTTTTTTTACCAAGTAAACCCGCATCATAGCATTCATCAACGGCAGCTTGAAGCGCTTCACGTTCACGAATATATTCACCACGAATATAAATAAAAGCAACATTGGCTCCCATAGCAAAAGTAGCGATTGCACATCCTTCAATCAAAGTATGGGGGTCATGACGTAAAATATCACGGTCTTTACAAGTTCCAGGTTCAGATTCATCGGCATTGACAACCAAATAATGAGGACGCCCATCACTCTGCTTTGGCATAAAGGACCACTTCATTCCAGTAGGAAAACCAGCACCACCACGACCGCGTAAACCCGATGCCTTCACTTCATCAATGATCCAATCACGACCTTTGTCAATCATTTCTTTCAGACCATTCCAATGCCCACGCAACATCGCAGCCTTTAATGATTTGTCTTTTAAACCATAAATATTGGTGAAGATACGATCTTTATCAGCTAGCATACCCCACCTTTTTTTCTATTACCCATAGCATTTTCCGCTTTTCCTCAAATGCAATTTTTAAATATATTTTCAAGACTTCTTACTTTTCGTTAAATGTTGCCATCATGGGTAGAATAATAAAATATTTTCTCAAGAAAAATACTTAATTATGTTCCCCATTCTTTCCTTATCCTTTTTTGGTGAAGACTTGAGAGATCTTTTTTTCTTTCTCATCATCAATAAGAGAAGTTAAACCACTAATCGGTTCCGACGATTTACGACTATTTTGCGGACCAACCGCTATCTCAGAACCCTTCCCTGCTTCAAATGCATCAATAATTTCTTCAAGGCGTTCAGCTGTAAGATCTTCATAAGTATCTTTAAAAATCATAACCATCGGAGCATTCACACAAGCACCAAGACACTCTACCTCTTCCCATGATAAGGTTCCATCCTGATTGGTCGCAAAAGGTTCATGATGAATTTTTTTCTGACAAACTTTAATCAATTCATCAGAACCACGTAACATACAAGGCGTTGTACCACAAACTTGAATATGCGCTTTTGTTCCAACAGGCTTAAGCTGAAACTGAGTATAAAAAGTCGCAACTTCTAAGACACGGATATAAGCCATGGAAAGAATCTGAGCAATATGTTCAATTGCAGCACGTGTCACCCAACCATCTTGCTCTTGAGCACGCATTAATAATGGAATTACAGCAGACTGCTGACGCCCTGCAGGATATTTTTTTATGGTATTTTTTACCCATATCTGATTTTCTTTTGTAAAAGAAAACTCCGCAGGCTGATAAACATCATCTGCAAGACGGCGTACGGACATTAGCGATCAACCTCCCCAAAAACAATATCAATCGAACCCAAAATAGCTGTAGCATCTGCTAACATATGACCTCTGGTTAAAAAATCCATAGCTTGGAGATGAGCAAACCCAGGAGCACGCAACTTGACACGATAAGGCTTATTGGTTCCATCAGAAACAAGATAAACACCAAACTCACCCTTCGGAGCTTCCACAGCAACATATACTTCTCCAGGAGGTGTATGAAAACCTTCCGTATAGAGTTTAAAGTGATGAATCAGTGCTTCCATCGAGCTTTTCATTTCACTCCGCGTCGGTGGTACAATTTTGCGATCCAAGCTCGAAACCGGTCCATTTTTTTCAGTACTCAGTAAACGCTCCACACATTGGCGCATAATTTTCGCTGATTGACGCATTTCTTCCATACGAATAAGATAGCGATCATAACAATCGCTATTTTTACCTATAGGAATATCGAATTCCATTTCATCGTAACATTCATAAGGCTGACTTTTACGCAAATCCCATGGAACACCAGCTCCACGAATCATAACCCCAGAAAAACCGCGTGCCCAAGCTTCATCAATACTTACAACGCCAATATCCACATTACGCTGCTTAAAAATCCGATTTGGGGTCACAAGCGCATCAAGTTTTCCGAGAGAAACAAGAAATGGATCAATAAAATCATCAATATCCTCAACTAAAGATTCTGGTAAATCTTGATGCACGCCACCAGGACGAAAATAATTTGCATGAAGACGAGCACCACAGGCACGCTCATAAAAAATCATCAATCTTTCACGTTGCTCAAATCCCCAAAGCGGTGGTGTTAAAGCACCAACATCCATTGCCTGTGTCGTTACATTAAGCAAATGATTAAGAATACGCCCAATTTCAGAAAACAAAACACGTATTAATTGCCCTCTTTTAGGAACTTTTATATCTAATAACTTTTCAATAGCAAGAACAAAAGCATGTTCCTGATTCATAGGAGCAACATAATCCAAACGATCTAAATAAGGACCAGCTTGGAGATAAGTCTTTGTTTCCATTAATTTTTCAGTACCGCGATGCAACAACCCAATATGTGGATCTACACGCTCAACAACTTCACCGTCCAGCTCCAGAACCATGCGCAAAACCCCATGCGCGGCAGGGTGCTGCGGACCAAAATTGATATTAAAGTTTCGAACATTGACCTCAGCCACAATCAACCCCTTGCTTTTTAAAAAACTTCATATCAAATATCAAAAAATCTATCACGCTAAAAAATATTTAATTATTTAAGAAATACAGTACTCTAATATAATGCCTTATCAAAACCAATATTATTTTTTTTCATCTGCTTTCCCATCACATGGCAAAGTATACTGTCCTCCTCCTTCCCAAGGAGAAAGAAAATCAAAATTACGCATCTCTTGGCGAAAAACAACAGGCTCATAAATCACCCTCTTTGCTTCATTATCATAACGGCATTCAACAAATCCTGTCACAGGAAAGTCTTTGCGTAAAGGATATCCTTCAAACCCATAATCTGTTAAAATCCGCCTCAAATCCGGATGTCCTGAAAATAAAATCCCATACATATCATACGTTTCACGTTCATACCACTCTGCGCCAGGATAAACCGTGCAAGCTGAAGCAACAGGAGTATTTTCATCTGTACGAACTTTTACACGTAAGCGTAAATTCTCACGAGGAGATAACAATTGGTAAGAAACATCAAAGCGCTTATCGCGAGAAGGATAATCCACACCACTAATGTCTGTAAGATTAATAAATTGACAGCAAGAATCATCACGAACAAACATTAAAACATCGATAATTGCATCAAGACGTGCCACAATGGTCAATTCACCAAAAGCAAGAACAGTCTCTTCAAGCTTATTTTTTAATTTGTTTTCCAAATAAGCAGCAAGCTCAACCAATGTTTCATCCACCATGACAAGAAAACTCTCTATCGCTCTATGGATCCGGTACGACGGATTTTTTTCTGTAGCAACAATATGCCGTATAATAATGCCTCTGCTGTAGGTGGACACCCTGGGACATATATATCGACAGGCACGATACGATCACATCCCCGCACTACTGAATAGGAATAATGATAATATCCCCCACCGTTTGCACATGATCCCATAGAAATCACATAACGTGGCTCTGGCATCTGATCGTACACTTTTCTTAAAGCAGGAGCCATCTTATTTGTTAGAGTACCTGCCACCACCATCACATCTGACTGGCGGGGTGAAGCTCGTGGTGCATATCCAAAACGCTCATTATCATAATGAGGCATTGAACATTGCATCATTTCGATAGCACAACAAGCCAAACCAAAACTCATCCACATTAAAGAACCGGTACGTGCCCAAGTAATCAAAGCATCTGCCGAGGTAACTAAAAAACCCTTATCTGACAATTCAGCATTGATATCACGAAAAAACTCATCGTCAGATCCTATCAGCCCACCAGTATTTGGATCAATGATTCCTTTTGGTTTTGGAGCCTCAATCGTTGAATTATTAGATCTTAATTCCATTCAAGGGCTCCTTTTTTCCATTCATATATAAATCCAATAGTCAAAATCGCTAAAAACACAATCATCGACCAAAAGCCAAACATACCTATTGATTCGAATGAAACAGCCCAAGGAAAAAGAAATGCAACTTCAAGATCAAAAATAATAAATAAAATTGATACCAAATAGAAACGAATATCAAATTTCATGCGTGCATCACTAAATGAATTAAACCCACATTCATAAGCCGATAATTTTTCAGGATCGGGGGAACGATATGCTACAATATAAGGTGTAATCAACAAAACTCCAGCAATAACCGCTGACACAATAATGAAAATTAAGACTGGCAAATAAGAGCTCAATAAATAAGCCATAACCCTCTTCCATCGTAACGAAATGCCTGAGTTTAACACAATGATTCAATATTGCGTGACCAAACAGACAAATTTAACAATCGCTCTATTAACTCTATTCATACTGCTTCAAAGGCATACAGAGCGATACTTTTCTTATCGGCATAGGTAACGCAGAGCAAAGAAAGACGCAAGCCCTATTCTTATAAACCATATAAAAAGAAAGAAAATATTTATTCCCCAATCAAACACTCCACCACATTACTCATAGCATATGGATATTTTAAAAAGGAAATTTTATAAGGAATCACGAAATGGCGCGAGTGACGGGGCTCGAACCCGCGACCTCCGGCGTGACAGGCCAGCACTCTAACCAACTGAGCTACACCCGCGCATTTTTTTTCGAACCAATTTAATTGGGTACAAGCGGTCGTGTAAGGGGTTCATGCGTTTATGTCAAGAAGGATTATGCATTTTTAAAAAAAATTATCAAATCCTATCTTTATTCTTGCGTTTAGAAAAATTTTTCCTTAAAGAGTTTCCATTCAATTGCTGATCATTGCATTGGGCGATTAGCTCAGCTGGTAGAGCGCCTCGTTTACACCGAGGATGTCGGGAGTTCGAGTCTCTCATCGCCCACCATATAGCTTTATATTCCTATTCAGTTATTGATTCTTCATATATTTTTTAAAGATTAAGGGATGCCTAAATAAAGTTAGGGGAATATGGTTTTTACTCTTTCCTTTACAAAGCGCATTCTTTTTGCCAGCTTTCTCTAACAATTTTTTAATAGTTCTAAATCTTCTTGTGAAATAATGTTTATCAGTCTAGCAAACATACCAACAGCTTCACATCTAAATGTATCAGAAGACTTTATAGTGAAACTTTTACAACAAGAATCCGATTCTCTTTTCAAAATTTCTGCTACCTCTTGATCTAAATCATAGAGTTCAATGATCTTTTCTTCCATGCCAATAGGTAGAGATTTTTTGCTAATCTCTACAGAAGATAAAAATGATACAGATATGTCTAATTTCTTAGCCATATCTAAGAGACGTTCGGAGTGATCAATACGAAGTTTGCGTAAAGTTTTACAAAAGGGTGTTAGCATTTAAATAAAACTCGTAAGAGTATAAGCTTTACGGCATAAACTGAGAAAATTATCCACCAATAATATGTTTCACGCAATCAGCAATGTGATTTACTTTCTTTGCATTAGCAGCAACTCCATTAAATTTTTTTATAATCCAATCAGCTCCTGTTCCAAGGTGTGTAATCCATGTTTTTTGAACAATAGGCTCAACAGCCCTCACAGTTTCTTCAGTAGATGTAGTTAATTCCAGAAATCTTTCACAAACAATTCGAGGCGCTTCAAAATCATTTGCTTCATTACGTACGGTAAACAAATTATCCAAATTATCGTCGTTAATAAGATAAGGGGAATGCGTCGAATAAATTACTTTATTGCCCTTTATGCTCGATAAAGTTTGTAAGGAGCTTAATATTTTCCTCTGTGGGTGAATATGTAAATTATTTGCTGACTCATCCAATAAAAAAATTATTCCATTTTTGCTTCTATGCCTGCGAACTTCTGTAAGGACTTTAAAACAAAAAAACCAACTAACCCCTTTACTTCTCTCATGTAAATAAAAAAAAGAGGTTATTTGCTTTAATTTGTAAACAATAATCTACAAAACCACTATTAGATTTTTCTATTATACAATCATCAAAAAGGCTCTTCCCTTCAGTAATATCCACCCAACCTTCCTTCACTACTGACTTCAAATAACCATTGATCAATCCTATACGCTGCTTAACAGCATCGTTGTCATCACAATCAACAATATCTTCCTGAAAACCAATAGTGGTTTGTTTGCCATCACTCACATAACCTAACAGACCGGATGCAACTAAAACATTAGCCGCTGGTCCATGGAAACTGATCGTTGTATTGCCAGCTATACCATTTACACCTTCTTGTTTGAAAGAATTCATCATAATTAAAGCCTGTCAAACTGCCACAACTATGGGCATCAAAATGCAATCCTGTATTACCATAGCGAGACATTAGATCTTTTGCTTCTTGTGTTGAATTGGTCAATCCCCAAAAAGTCTGCCTTCCAGAAGCTTCTGATAGCCCGCGACCAGAAGTTCTGAGATAGCAGAATTGGCTTCTGGGAACACAACAAAATAAAGCGGTGCATTTTTATCCTTCGCATATTGAACAACATAAACAGCGGCTTCCTCTGGTGGAGTAAAGATGCCATTAAAGGAGACATGAACCTTGCCATCAGAACCTTTTTGTAAATTCTGTTGTTTTTCATCCGTTAAATAATGATATTGCAGCTGTGGGTTTCCATGACTGTCTCTTATAGGATTTCCATTTTCATCGGTTGCATAGATCACATTGCCATTTTCATCGTGATCCACGGTAGCTAGATGACAAGACATTGATTTATAATGATAATTCATTGTTTTGTATGTTGAATGAGAGTCTCGAATAACGTAAGATTCTCTCATTTCAAAGCTGTTTATGTTGAAACAATCAAAATCATTCGCTTGCACGTCAAAAGCAGGATGAATGTGTGGATCAAATTTGTATAAGAAAGGACTAAAAATGGCTCTTATGAACCGTCTTAATGCAAGATCTGTCGCAACATTGGGGGCTGGCAAATATAATGATGGCGCCGGCTT
>NZ_JBHIPJ010000028.1:0-1998 GCF_042195945.1 Bartonella sp. AP30XZML
CACATTGATATCTTGACCGGAAAGAAGATGAGAAGCAGAAATCTTGGCTTCTCCTTGTGCGTCTAACACGATGTTGCCCGTCGCCCCAAGGATAGAGGAGACCGTTGTGGTATGCGATTGAGATGTATCGGACGATTTCTCATGCATAAAGCCACTTGATGACGATTGCGCTTGCTGATCCAAGTGTTCTTGGGCGCCTTTGATAGTAATCTTTCCCCCAGAGTGAATGGTAATATCCGCTTGTTTCTGTTCTCCTGGTGCTTTCTCTCCTGACGTTTCCTCTGCCTTACCGGCTATGAGCGTCGAGGCGACAACTTCCGTGTTGTTTCCTGAGTCAATGGCAATGCCTTCACCCCCTGTTATGCTTGACCCCACAACTTGGCGCACATCCATCTTGTTATGCTCAGATTTGCTGCTACTAAACACCCCTCCCTCTTTATGGTACGACATCTCATACTGTAAGCTATCCTCTGCATTGTTGATCAGGACANTTGCCCTGCAATGACAGTGGTGTCACCTCCCGATTTTATCGAAGAGCCAACGGCATGAGAGGCTTGCATATCCACTTTCGTGTTTTTGCCCTGAAGATGATACTCCATCTCATCGTTTCTTACCCCTATTGTTACCTCCCCTTTCGCGCCAAGAACAACATTACCCTTGGCATCTATATCGGAAGCAGCCATATGGATATCTTTTCCAGAGAGAACAGTGGTCTCTTTTCCAGAACTTAGATGAGAGCCATTGTGCACGGCGACATGAAAGGTTTGATCCCCGCGATGACTATTGGTACTGTTGCGTGTGGCATCAATCGAAACATTGCCCTCAGCTTTTAAGAGAAGTTTATCCGTTGCTTGAACATCAGAGCCTAAGATATTCAAATCTTTTCCAGAGGCAAGTGTCGTTGAGCCACCAGAGTTTAACGCCGATTTATGATGCATGGTGGCATCACCCTGTTCATCATGGTAATGGGTTTCTGCTGAACCGATCGTCAAGTTGCCTTCTTCTGTAGCCATGGCAAGATCACCCTCTGTGGTGATCTCCACCCCTGAGGCTGTGATATCTTGCTTGGCAAGAACTGTCGCATTGCCACCAGTAGAAAGCGCTTCGGTGTTTAAAACGGTCTCCACGCCGTCAACCGTTGTGCGCCCTGCATCCAAACGAATATTCTTCTCCGCAAGCAAAATAGCATCCCCACCCGCCGCAAAATGCCCTCCTTGACTAAAGATATCCCCGCCATGCACATGCAATTGGTGGTTTGCCGCAATCCGCCCTGAATTGGTTATCGTGGAATTGCTGGTATTCTGGCTGGTGATATTGATATCATCGCCCATGATCAAAGCCCCAGCAGAAACAAAGGAGGCTCTGTCTTTTTCAGGGATGTAAAGCACCGGTGCATAAACATCCATGCCCTTGACCTGTTGGCGCACATAAATCACCATCGGGGCTTCTAGGGACGCCAATTGTTCTTCACTCAAAGCCTCAGCAAAGGGGAGATTGTGTGCTTTTGCATATTCTGCCCCGACATCCAGCAAAGTTTTGACTTGTTCAATGGCATCACTTCCAGGAATAAAGGAACCTTTGCCTAAACCTTGACCCACAAGATCACGCATTTGTTTTTCAATCAGTTCCTTTTCGAAATAGGCATCGCCTAAGAAAAAAATCTCTCTGTCAGGATTGTAGCCAATTCTGTTCAAATAATAAGCTGAGCCATAAAACTTGCCAACATCAAGGAATTCTGCCCGCGTTTCATAAATGAAATTCTGGTTGGGCAGTGTGCCCCCAACCCCACCCGATTGGGGCTTTGGTAAAGGGAGCCCCTCAGAAAGTTCCCCTGCATTATTGAGATCCACTGTTGGTGTAAAGAGAGCGCCAGCCCCGGTTAAACCACTTAAGGACTCCAGTGGATTGCCTTCAACGGCTTGTGCTTTAAAATGTGCATCCCCTGTAATCGAACCTTCCGCTGCCGTGTTATTGAGTTGATCGACCACCAGATTTAAA
>NZ_JBHIPJ010000029.1:0-1969 GCF_042195945.1 Bartonella sp. AP30XZML
ATTTACAATAAAAAGGCTCTAAAGCCTGTTGATATTTTATCTCCGTTTTTCAAGACAGTTCTGAACTGAGTTGAGATGGTAAATTGAGAAAACAATCCCACCATTCCAAGCAAAGGCAAGGATGGCGGATTTTAATCATCACAAACAGCAAAACTTAAGGCTGGCATTTGCGACTATTTTTATATTTTTTACAAAACGGGCTGTTCAAGCGCTTCTTGACACTGCGCTGTGGAACAACAGCGCCTGGACGACAAATCGGAAGGTTTTCGGCTTTATGATTCTCGCACATAGTCCCCCCCCCTACTTTATCACGAAATCCCGATTGAAGCATGCAAGCTTCTATGCTTCCTATTGCATTGTTGCTTAACTTTCTATTTTCTGGATCGCGATCATAAGGGGTTGGCATGCCACATTCTAATAAGGCTTTTCCTATTTCAGTAAAATTAGTAACACCATTTTTCTCCCACACACTCAAATACCCGCCAGGAGGCTTATTAAACTGACATCCAGCTATACTTAACAGAACTATTATACTTAATAATTTTAGAGTCTGTTTCATTTTTCACTCCATTATTTAATTCAAGGTTTTTGTTCACGATGAGATGTGCCATAAAGTGTTCTGCACTTATTACCCGCATCTCCAAGGCAAGTATGAGGATTGTAAGGATTTGTGAACATATTCCATGTTTCTTTCCACCAATTACTACCAGCAGGTATTGTCTCGTAGGTATAGCCATTACCGCCAATAATTCTGCTGACAAAGTCGTATCTATGCCCATCAAAACCAACAGTGATTTGTTTGCCATCACTCACATACCCTAACAGACTGGATGCAACTAAAACATTAAAGGCTGGTCCATAGAGATTGATAGTCGTGTTTTCGTTGGCTATACCGTGAACACCTTCTTGTTTGAAAGAATTCAGCATATTCCCCAATGTCATTGTCCCGCGACTATGTCCATAAAGTTCTAATCCTGTAAGACCATAGCTATACATCAAATCTTTTGCTTCTTGTGTTGAATTGGTCAAACCCCAAAAGTTATTTTCCATAAACTTCTGATAGCCCGCGACTAGAAGTTCTGAGATAGCAGAATCGGCTTCTGGGAACACAACAAAATAAAGCGGTTCATTTTTATTCTCCGCATGTTGCTCTGCATAAACAGCGGCTTCATAGGGTGGCGTAAAGATGCCATTAAAGGACACATGCACTTTGCCATCAGAGCCTTCTTGCAAATACTGCTTTTCTTCATCCGTTAAATAATGAAACTTAGGTATTTTTTGTCCACGAGCGTCTTCTATAGGCTCTCCATTTGCATCTATTTTATAGATTATATTACCCTTTTCATCACGGTCGACCACGGCGATGGGGTGCTCTTTGATAAACATGGTTTTATAGGAATCATCGCTGTATTTAAATCCTTCTTCTAAGAGTTGGGTTGCCATTTCACGGTTTTCATGGACGATTTGTTCCAGCTTGCCTACATCGAGCTGTTGTACACTCTTATGGGCGCTAGCAGTATCCCGATTAAGGGAGGCTATGGCTTGCTCAACATCTTGCCCTGTTAATGCCTTCTGACCTGCTTCATCAGTCAACACAATGGTGCCATTGCTGATAGCAGATTTGGTATATCCTTCCTCTGAATCTTTAGCTTTTGAATGATCTAAGACATTTTTAGCAATGTTTTTCCCGACACCATATTTGCCCTGATACATCGGACCACCCGCCGAAATGCTTAAACCTTGACTGCTGGCTTGCGCATGCGCACTGTTGCTGATATCACTGGTGCTGATGCTTCCTGTGGTCAGACTGTTTTTATCTGCCGGCGCGGTGCTTTCAATAATACCTCCGGTCAGCGTTGTTTTATCTTTAACGTTGATCTTAAAACCACCATCACCCGCTTTGATGCCTGATTGTTCCACAACACTATGATAATCACTAGAGGATTTATCCTTGTTCAAGGAAATATTG
>NZ_JBHIPJ010000030.1:0-6672 GCF_042195945.1 Bartonella sp. AP30XZML
AATGAGTCAAAGTCTTTAATGTGCGGAAAAGAGATTGTTTCGGTAATCTATCCGCTGCTCGTTTAAGGCGTTTTTCAGGCATCTGATTCGACAATAGACATACTGATATTATATTGTCAATTAAAAAGTTTGAAAATTGACGCAAATAAATCATATCGATTTTATCAGTAAATTCGTATTTCTTTTCCATAATTGTTGCTTTTAATGCATGCTTTGTCTTTAAGCTCTTGAGACAGCGCACCTATTCCTTTTGCTGTGATTTTTGCGCAAGGAATGACCTTTTCTATCCCATCAGAAGTTTTAATGGTGATAGCTGGGCAATCCATAAGACCTTTTTTTATCTTGTCTTGATAAGGTAACAATGGCGCGCCAAATGTGCGTCGATAAACCCATCCCTTTTGCTGTAAGAAAAGAATGAACTGTTTTGGTTGCATCTCGAGTATTTTAGCGGCTTCTGTAAGACCAAAGAGTCCATTATGACGCTGTAAGCTTTCAAGAGCCATGGCTTTTGGTGTTAAATCTTCAATGATGGTGTCTTTTTGATCTATTTGACCTTGTAGGTAATTCAAAAAGCCAATCATAGCCTTTGGACTTGAATAGTCGATTTGTGTGGTTACCGCCTGCTTTTCTAATTCTTGCCAACGGTCTATAATTCTAGCACGTAATGTCATTTTATAACCTGATACGAGGATTAAACATTCACGTTTTGGAAGATTATAACAAGGGCGGCTTTCCCCTTTTGTATCAACGTAAGTGCCAATAAAATCAACCCCCTCAAATTTGAGGACGTTAAGTTCTTCAAGCATTTTCTTGATATCACGCATAACATTATCATGTCTTTTTTCACATAATTGAGCTATTTCAATACTGGACATCGTTTGAACTGTTGTGTTTTGAAAATTGTTTTCATATGTTGTGATAAAATTATGCATGCTTCACTCCATTCGTTGTGACAACATTGTCATTGTGCTTGATTTGCTGTCTTAGATGTCTTAAGAAATCTTCTAATGTTTCAGGATTTGAATAATCGATTTTTGAATTTGCTTTTTTTTCGCATTTCAGAAAATATTCACGCACTTGTTTACCTTTGAGACCAGGTTCACAAATGGCAATGTGTTTTGCTGTGTCTAAAGTGAGAGCATAATCTTTAAAAGGATTTCCACGTGAGGAGTTTGATAATTCTTTAGTAGAAAGTACAAAGTCGACATCTTCTCTAAAGCTAAGTTCTTTAATACAGTTTGTTATCCACTTTCTAAACTCGGTTTTTACCTCTAAAAAGGTATATAAATCACGAGCGCTAATAGTTTGAACCTTTTGATGCTGAATAATATTGTATTGAGTAGCAAGAAGCTTTTCCATTACGAACCTCATGTTGATGGGATTGATGAATGAAAGGAGGCGCTTTTAAAAGCGCCCTTCAGAATTTAAAGCACATCACAAGGACGCAAACGGTGTTGTTGTTCGTAAGTACCGTAAATCTCATCATTATATTTTTCGTCTGCTAAATCAGATAAAAGGTCATGGTAAGCAACACTCTCGCGTACAAAGTCATGAACTTTACTCTCCTCATGGAGATGTTCGATATTTTCTTTTACATATGCTTCTGCAATTTCTTCAGAAATATCTTCACAGTTCTTTTCAGAAGGATTGATGCGAAAGATTTGGATTGCATCATCTGCCTCGTCAATAATTTTTAGAACTTGGCTTTCATCCAGTGGTCCCGACCGACCAATGTTTTGATCATCATCATAGACAACTAATAAAATTTCATCAGAATTTATAAGAATTGGATTTTCCATAATTTCTCCTCCCTAACGCCTCTTGGCGATTGTTTGTGCGTGGTTTATATAATTACTTATACGCAAATGAATAAATATAAGCAAGAAAAAAATCACATATATTTCATTTTTTTTGCATTTTCACTTAAATGCCATCTTCACAAGCAATGGAATTAAAAGTTGATTTTAGAATCAGTAAATGTGCGGTTTACTGATAAAAATCAATCAAACTCGCTTCAATCTGTTGATGGCAATCTCATTGATAACGTGAACAGAAAATCGTATTGTGTTTACATATCAAGAATAGTGCGCCGTACACGACCTATTATAGAGATAGCGCCTTCAAGTTTTGGAGCCTTTATCGTTTTGTCGTATGAAGCAGGCTGAAAAGGAGGATCATCATTAGGTCTGTATCGTTTATATGTCGCTTGTCCAGATTCATCTGCAATTACATAGCAGGCATTAGGCACAAGTTTTTTGTCTCGCATATTTACAAATATTATAGAATCTGGAGGGCTAATTTTATTCATAGATGCGCCATCTACACGTAAAACAATCCATTCACCGGCAGGAAGATTAACAGCCTCTGTCATAGGATAATCTGAAAAATCCATTATCCCATCTTGCTCTCTTAGTTCTCCAGCGCTAATCCATGAAACGAGAGGAATACTTATATTGAGATTAGGATTTTCTTGAGGAGATTCGCCATACAAAATCCACCCCGGATCTACATTAAATACTTGTCCATAGAGCTCGGCTATTTGACGCGAAATACCACGATTTCCATTTTCGTGACTAATTAGGGTATTTTGATTAAGAGCTGGTATAGTGCGCGCAGCTTCACTTGGTGTCGCATATCCAGCATTCTTACGCGCTATTTTAAGTCTATCTTTTGGCAAATAAGTCATTTGTACATTATCCACTATTTTTTGTATTTTCACTTAAATGCCATCTTCAAAATAAGAGAATTCAAGGTTGACTTGTGAATTATTTCGTAAGCAAGCGATAAGCTTTACGTGGCAGTATTGAAATTATTTCCCCAATCCATTTTATCTTAACATTTTTAATGGGATCTGCATTCCATGATTTGAGTACAATGCCTTCTGAAGAGCGAGTAATTTGTTTGATGAATCGCCTATTATCTTCTGTCAGAACAATGACTTCATCACCGTAATAATCGCTCACTGGCTTTGTTTGCAGATGTTTAACTACGATTAAATCACCATCTTTATACACAGGATACATAGAATTTCCACGAACCACAAAACCTATTGCTTCAAAAGGCAAATCAAATGGTATTTCAATTGTTTCAAGCCCATCTTCTGGGATTTTCTCAACATCGGTGTCAATCTCTAATCCTGCTCCTACATATCCCATAACAGGAACAAGTGTAGTAATTTGATTATAACCCTTTAAGCTTTTATAAAGTTCTAAAATTGCGTCTCTGTGTGAACCTCTAGGATCTGATTCATTTCCTAACCATCTTGATACGGTTGCTTGGGTTACATTTAGTCTATCGGCAAGATCTTTTTGACTGAGACCAAATTCAGATTGCAATACTTGCAATGTAGCAATGATATTTTTCGTCATAATTAGTTACTTATGATTTTTAAATTTAAAAAAATCTATTGTTTTTTTTAACATATGTTATACAATTGCGTATATAGTTAAAATAAAGGACTTAACTCAAATGGACACAGAGGAAAAATTCAAGATTAAATCTATCCGAAAGTGTTTATCGCTAACACAAAAGGAATTAGCAGACATTTTAGGCGTTAAGCAAGCCTCTGTTTGTCGTTGGGAACAAGGAAAAGGTTTATCTTTAAAGAATTATCTAAAGCTGCAAGAACTGCAAGGATGTTCTGGCTCTAGTTCTGCTTTTATTGCTGCCCCTACAGATAATAACAAACATCAACAGCAGCATTTAGACTCTTAAAGAAGAAAAATCATGAGAAACGGAATATTGAAGAAACTCTACACACGGATTTGTAGATTAATAGGTTGTAATACGAAAATTGAGAATGGAGATAAGTTTGTGAAAGAATTTATACAAATACCGGATCGTGATTGTAGCATAGAAGATCTTATAAAACGACATAGAACTCATACAAAAGTTCTTGCAAAACAAGAAGAATGGCATAAGTCACAATTTGATAATTGGATGAGATGGCATGAAGCAACTCTTGCAGAGCGAGATAAGTCAATTGAACAACAGCAAGTAGTACTTGAAAACCTATCCTCTTTAATTAAGCAAAAAAATGAAACGCTATACAGCCAAAGGCTAAAGTTAGCTTCACAGATGAAAGTTATTGATGAATTAAATAATAAAATCATTGAGTTAATCAACAAAAAAGAAGAACCAAGATTGATCGATTTTGTTTTCGCAGGAGAAGTTTTTTAACTTGCGTCATTTGAGCTAAAAATGAGAATTGTTAATTAACAATGAATCATTGCGAGGTTCCTTTTTCAAAAACATTTTTGCAAGACAGGCAATCACAACGCGCCCTATCACAACAGCAGCATTTAGACTCTTAAAAAGAAAGAGCAGAGATGATAGATGTCCCACAAATCTCCATAAGCAAAGTTCAGTTGATTGATCTTGTTAATAAGATTGGACAGAAAGACATATATTACAGAAAGACATATATTATGGTCTCCGTTCGCCTGAAGATGCATGTTTTGAAATAAGGATAGATCCCTCATCAACAGGTTTTCTTGTCTATATGCTGCATAGTATCTTTGCGCGTGATGATAGAAAATATTTTCCGTTATTTCCGTACGATGATTTTAATCAATGGTTTTTATCTGTGTTTACGCAAGCTTTTACAACTTGGTTTGATAATTATTTTTCTCAAGAGTTGTCATCTTTTTATCGCTTAAATGAGCTGATCTTGTTTACAGCCTTAGTCAAAAGTAAGCTTGATTTCTTAAGGGATAAACTCATCGAAAAAAGAAAAGAAGAAATCGAATTAATAGATGATGCATGCAGTATATGTCTGAATCTGAGTTAATCCAATTTTTTAAAACTTATAACTACGCGCTCTGTCATAGCACACATATAAATACGTAGAGCCTTAAGGGGGGGATTATGATCACTAACGCACAAACCATTTTATGTCTTGATCTAGGGACTAAGACAGGCTGGGCGATACGTGGTGCGGATGGTTTTATCACAAGCGATACAGAAGATTTTTAATCACGCCGTTTTGAAGGCGGTGGCATGCGTTATCTGCACTTTAAGAAATGGCTTTCTGAACTAAAGAAATCTGTTGATGAAATTGACGCGGTGTATTTTGAAGAGGTGCGCCGGCATGTGGGTACAGACGGCTTCTCATATTTACGGAGGCTTTCTAGCAACTCTAACAGCGTGGTGTGAACATCATCAGATACCATATGAAGGCATTCCTGTTGGCATAATTAAGAAGGCAACAACAGGAAAAGGCAACGCCTCAAAAGAAGAAATGATTAAGGCGGTATGTGCAAAAGGACATACGCCTAAAGACGACAACGAAGCAGATGCTTTGGCAATTTTATATTTAATGAAAGAAGAGGAAACCACTAATGTCAAATAAAAACCAATGGATAAAAATTAATGTAGAAAAATGGCTTCTTAATCTCGCTGATTTATCTCCTACTGAAGGCAATATTTACATGAGGTTGCGATTAAAAATGTTACACACTGGGAAGCCTCTTACAAACAATTTACGAGCCTTGTCCTCATTAGCTCGCTGTTCAATTGACGAGCTTGATGATGCGCTAGATCTCTTAGCTGAAACTAGACACATCTTTCTTTTTGACGACAACCACATCTGGAGTCCAGATGTTGAAGAAGAGCTGAAGAACAACAATCAACAATCAGAAATCGCATGGCATAAGCACAGGGAGGACAAAGAGAATGTCCAGTAAATTACCTTGGGTACGTAATTTTTATCAAGAGTGGATTATGGACTTTGCTGGCACCGACGCAGCAGAGAAAGCTACTTATAGCACACTCACTGCTCTTATGTATCGAGCCTGTGAACCGATTTATGATGATACTTCTGTATTAGCGCGCGTCGTTGGTTGTTCAGTACGAACCTTTAAAAAATCATTAGAAAAAAATTAATTCTTCAATTAGAAGACGGTTGTTTATGGAGTTTAGAAGTTGAAGAAGAACTCAACAACCTCAATGAAGAAGAACTAGATAATTTTGCCTTTAATAATAAAGAAAAGGAGGTAAAATATGTCAACTAAATTACCATGAACGAGGCTTTTTGCAGATAGGTGGGTAGTAGTTGTCGATTATTTACCTCCTGTAGAAGGTAATATCTATATGAGATTGCGGTTTCGCATGCTTCGTACTGGTGAACCTCTTTTTTGTAACATTAAAGTTTTGTCTCATTACACTGGTTATTCAGTAAAGAAATTTGAGACAGCTTTGAATGTTTTGCTAGAAGAAGGATATATTATTCGTTTAGCAGATGGTCGTTTATGGAATCTCGATGTTGAAGAAGAATTAAAAAATTGCAATGAGAATTTAAATAAACTTTCAGAAAAAGCTATAAAAGCTGCGAATACTAAGAGAAAAAAACATAAAGATGACTCATCAAAAGACCATGATGAGGTCATCACGAGGTCATGATGACATCATCATGAAACACATTAACATAAACAATAACATATATAATAAAAAAACTAAAACTATCGTTTTAGAAAAAAAAGAAATTGGTTCTGAAGATTTAGAAACAAACGAACAGGTTGACGAACCAACAGAGGTTGCTGCTGTTGAGACCACATCAGAGCAAATCACAACGGGTGTAGACAACCAACCAATCATTCACGAGCAAGAGAACGTTCCCAAAAAAGCAAAACGAGCGCAAGCTAATCGCGGTTGTCGATTGCCTACGGATTTTGA
>NZ_JBHIPJ010000031.1:0-7352 GCF_042195945.1 Bartonella sp. AP30XZML
ACACCTTTAAAACTCTTTGAAAAAAAATGAATTGGTACAAAACCTAGTGGCAAAATATACAAAACCCGCTGGCAAGCTACACTCATTAAAGAGGCTTTAAATGATCTTTGAAAGGTCTTTGAAGACCCTTTGAGAACCCCTTAAAAACCCTTCGAAAAAAAATAAATTGGTGCAAAACCTGCTGTCAAATTGTGCAAAACCCGATGACAAGCTACAACAAAACCCGCTGGCAAGCTACAGCTACATACAAATACAACTGGCTGGGGAACTTGGATTCGAACCAAGATTGACGGAGTCAGAGTCCGCTGTTCTACCATTAAACTATTCCCCAATAAGCCAATTTTACCATTTCTAGCAGATTCTATAGTGTAGGCAAGTGCAAAAAATCTTTAGATTATCGATAATAAAGAGCGATAGGGATATCATTATAATCCCAGTAGGGGCGTCCTCGATATTTTAGCATATAGCAATAAGCGAGTAAAAATATATAAATAGAGCACACCGCGAACGGAGGTATCATAAACTCTTTTTGGAATATTCCCTAATATAGGTGTATCATGTCAGGCAGTTACTACTAAATCATGGAGAATTTATGAGTAATATCCCTACTTATCCTGTTACCCCAAACCTACAGTTGGTATACGTCTCAAACATAGAGTATTCTACGGCTTTTTACAAATTCATCTTCATGAAAGAACCTGTGTTTACCTCGCCACGCTATGTTGCATTTGCTTCTTCGGGGGATGCTCTCTTTGCTCTCTGGTCTGGGGGCGATACGCCTGAGGAAAATGCACCTCGTTTTTCAGAAATCGGCATTATGTTGCCTACTGGAGAGGACGTAGATAAGCTCTATGTGGAATGGAAAGAGCAAACCACTGTTGAGATAAATGTTTTGAAGGAACCGTATACTGATGTATTTGGACGTACCTTCCTAATCAAAGATCCAGACGGAGATATTATTCGTGTTTGTCCACTGGATTAAAAAGCTTGAGATCTGATCTTTAATTGTCTGAATTATAATACCTGAATTATAATAATTGTCTGTTTCCAAAACCTATAAGCTATGCAAGCTAAGAGGCTTACTTACGACGCGTGGCTTATCCGTTCGGTGCTGTTCCACTATATTCAGCCCCACAACCTGCCTGTTTCCACAGGCGGTCTAATTGGCTTGGACATCAGTCGGCGTTATTGCATGGCCAGCGATCAGTACTTGTAAAATCATAGAAGCTATCCCTTATCGCCTTATGTGGAGTCTTTTGTTGGAATGGGAGGAATATTTTTTACAAGGAAATTGATATCTTTATGAAGTTAAAAAGGTTTTGTACATAAAAACTAATAAAATCAATATATTAAGTGCAGTTATTTTGTATGAATCCACTTAAGAATCCCTACTTTTATGCATGTTTGAATTGATCATTTTTTATATAAGATTGCCATGGATGTATAGACTATAAAAAGCAAATCATGATGCAAATACTATAACGCATAGGTGCATTCAAATGAAATGAAAAGCGGTTATCATTCATAACAGGTCATAAATTTTATGATACGTTTTTATCACAGCACAAATCACATTGTTTTAAATTTCAGTCGTTTGGAATTATCGATAACATAAATTGCATACGTTTAAGAATGGATGTGTTTTGCTCTTTATTTGAGTGTAACCTTAAAAGGAATAATCGTTTGAAACTATCATAAGCTTATAGATTTAGTTCATAAAGATTGCATAAAAGGATTTAAAGACAAGATCATTTTTAAAAACACTTACTAAAAAGTAGTAAATGATAGGCAGGCATTATATAGATACTATCATCACAATATAGAATGAAAATCACAATGTTATGTCTTATGAAATTGAAAGCATTTCAATGATATAATGCAAGCAAGCAAGAAAAAAACGTTTTAAAAGTTACATTAAAAATACGAAACCAAATGAGCTCCCCCCAAATTTGGGGGGCACCTATTGAAAAAAAGATGAGGCAGCAAAATTCAAAACCATTGTAACATCTAAGGTATGGGATTTTATTCAATTTTGAGTCAAAAGCTATAATGTTTAAAGATGGCTATTCTAAAGATAACGCCTCCAAAATTGGATTGGTTAATTTTGCCAACTCAAATTTGAGCTGGTTAATTTGCAAAGAAGTTACATTTGAGTGCAAAATGAAAAGATACTTATGAAAGCCTTATTGAGAAAACATTCATTTAAGATGCATTTTCTTTTGATTGGATTGATAAAGTTACCAAGCGTTTATAGATTCTATAATGCTAATGAATGATATCAAAATCATAGCTATCATTTACGTTTCTTTTGATAAGTTTTCATATTTCTAAATAGAGCACTTGCAATATGATACGTTTTGTATATATGAATTTATTACTCCATTGTGGATGATTCATTTGAATCTTATAATCAATATCTGAAAGCCGCGTCATATCATTTGGCTCGGCTTTCTTTTTTGAATTCTCTCTTTAGATAGGTTTATAGCTATTAGATAAGGCTTTCCCATAAACAGAGCCAGATATACGTGTATTACTATGGAAAGGATTTATTTGCGAGAGGATTACCAGACAATGTTTGCTTTGCTTGCGCAAGAGAAAAATTCTTCTCTCTCAATGATGTGTCTCAGATCCGAAAAATCTTTAGCCAATTTAAGATAAAAGAGGTTGGCACATCTTATACATGTGGTTCAAAGAATCCGCACCGGCTCAAGAGCTTATCATCTCAAATTGCAATTTTTAGAGGAAGAGAAAATATGCATTAAAGGGATTTTAAATGACCCTTGAAAGTTTTGCAGATCCTTTGAAAAAATAAATTGATGCAAAACCTGCTTTCAAATTATACAAAACCCGATGACAAGCTACAATCATTAAATACTGGCTGGGGAACTTGGATTCGAACCAAGATTGACGAAGTCAAAGTCCGCTGTTCTACCATTAAACTATTCCCCAACAAGCTAATTTTACTATCCCTAGCAGATTCTATAGTGCATGCAAGCGCAAAAAATCTTTATGATTATCGATAATAAAGAGCGATAGGGATGTCATTAATTGTTTTGATTTGAATATCGACATCATAAATGTCTTTAAGAATTTTTGGTTGCATAATTTCTTTTGGAGTCCCACAATAGGCCGCTTTCCCATTTTTCAATGCAACAATCATATCTGAGTAAGATGAGGCAAAATTAATATCGTGCATAACAATAAGAATGGTTTTTTTCAGTTCATCAGCTGTGCGGCGTAATTGCTTCATCATAGAAACCGCATGTTTCATATCCAGATTGTTTAATGGTTCATCTAAGAGAAGATAATCAGTGTCTTGGCAGATAACCATTGCTATAAAAGCGCGTTGACGCTGACCGCCAGAAAGCTCATCTAAAAAACGGTCTTGTAAATCTTGTAAGCCGAGATAGCGTAGTGCACTGTCGATAAATTGTTTATCTTCATGTGTATACCAGCCTTTTGAATAAGGATAGCGTCCGAAACTCACTAAATCGTACACGGTTAAGCGAAAAGACAAAGGATTTTCTTGACGCAGAATTGAGAGTTTTTGAGCCAAAATATCGAGGGGCATTTTATCAATATCAAAGCCGTCGATATGAATTGTCCCATTATGGTGTGGCAAAAGACGTCTTATCAGCATTAAAAGAGTGGACTTTCCGGAACCATTGGGCCCAATGAGAGAAATAATCCCCCCTTTTGGAAGATGAAGGCATAAATTATCGATAATCAATCGTGCTCCGTAAGCTTTGGAAAGATGATTGATCTCAATCATTTTAGTTTTCCCTTCATCAGTAACATTAAGAAAACAATTCCCCCACAAAACTCAATGATAAAACTTAAACGCCCTGCCATATGAAAAATTTGTTCTAAAATAAATTGTCCCCCCACCAGACAAATAATAGCCAATAATATTGCAATTGGAACAACAATACTGTGTTTTGCTTGAGGAGAAAGTTCATAGGAAAGGTTGGCAACTAACAGTCCAAAAAAGGTGACGGGGCCTACCAATGCGGTGGAAATGGATACGAGAATGGAAACAAAAATAAGGACAGCTGTCGCACTTTTGTGGTAATTAACGCCAAGATTGAGGGCATTTTCACGTCCTAAAGCCAAGATATCAAGAAGATGACGGGAATGCCATCCAATCAGACTCACAATGAGGACAATGATTGTGGCAAAGCTTATTAACGGTGTATTGAATTTATTAAAATTTGCAAACATAATATCGGTTAAATTCATCATTTGGTCTGGATTTAGTTGCAATTGCATAAACATCCGTAAACTGAAAAAAAATCCGCCTAAAACAACACCGATTAAAAGCGTCAAATGAAGCCCTTTTAGGCTTCCTGAAAAGAGCCAGCGAAAAAGGCTTATTGAAAAAAGGATAAGAATGAGGGCTTCAAGAACAAGCTGTCCTTCTTCATTCAAAAAGGGCAAAGAAAGAGAGCCTACAAAATACATTAGGGCAGTCTTTATTAAAATATAAAGCTGATCAAATCCCATAATTGAAGGGGTAAGAAGACGGTTATTAACGATTGTTTGAAATAAAACCGTGGAAACGCTTATTGCATAGGCAATAAGAAGCAGAGAGGAAAGCTTTGTAAGACGAAATTTCCATGTATGAACATTGATATTCCACGTCATGTAAAGACTAATGACAGTGCATGCTATGATGATAAGTGTTGTTAGTACACATATTGTTTTTCTTCTTCTATCCAAGACGCTTTCTCCAGCGTAAAAGCAGTATCATAAAAATAAAACTACCGATTACACCCATTATGGTGCTGATGGGAATTTCAAGAGAGGGATGAATGATTCGTCCTAAAAGATCACAAATCAAGACCAATCCTGCACCGCTGATGGCCACCCAAGGAGCGGTATAGCGCATATTATCTCCCATGAAACTTGAAACAATATTTGGAATAATCAACCCAACAAAAGGAATACGGCCAATGGTACACACAACAACAGCAGTGATTGAGGCGACAATAAAAAGACCAAAAAACATGACAACACGATAATTCAATCCAAGGTTATTGGTTAAATCTTCTCCCAAACTTGCAACCGTAAAGCGATCAGCAGTACAATAGGCCAGAATACAAAGGGGAAGGGATAGCCATAAGAGCTCATATTTTCCTTCAAGAACCATCGAAAAACTGCCAAATAAGTAAGCTTGAAGAGAAGGAAGTAACATTTCATAATCTGCAATGGCATTGGTTAAAGAGCCAATAATATAGCTTAGCATAATCCCTGTAAGAGGTACAATGAGAGTAGATTTTAGAGGAATGCGTTGCAATAAAAACATAAAAAGTAAAGTGCCTGCCATGGCAAAAATTGTCGCAACGACCATTTTTCCTAAAACAGGAATATCGGGCCAAAAAACCATAATAAAAAGAATGCCAAGGGAAGCAGATTCAATGGTTCCAGCGGTTGATGGCTCGACAAAGCGATTGCGTGTTAATAGTTGCATAATCATGCCTGAAAGTGCAAGTGCTGCGCCTACTAAAAGGATTGCAATGGTACGAGGAAGACGTGTTTGCCAAAAAATAAGCCACGCATGGGGATCGGCTGCAAAAAGGTTAGAAGGTGTGACATCAGAATAACCAACAAAAATGCTGAGGATAGACAGGAAAATTAAAAGTGTTATGGTTATCCAGTAATTCTTCACGTTAAATCATTTTCTCTTAAAACTTAATAAAAAAAAACAAAGGTTGTTTCATAAACAACCCCTGCTTTTAAATTTTATTTATATAGCAAGCAAGCTCTTTCGTGCGCTTATTTGCTCTTTGTAAAGGCTTCATTGATCTGCTTAGCGGTTTCAATGAGTGCTGTTAAACCACCATTTGCACGATACCAACTCCAAGAGTCCAAATAAATAATTTGGTTTTGTTTGCTTGCTGTTGTGCGGTGAACAAGCTCATTGTTGAGCAATTGTGCTGCGGATTGTCCTTCCCGTCCAATGGCTGCATCGCGATCAATCACTAACAACCAATCAGGATTGGTTTCAAGAATGAATTCAGGAGAAATGAGTTGTCCATGTTTTTGCACGGTAAGTTTATCGGTTGCAGGGGCAATTCCAAAAGCGGAGTGAAAAATATCGAAACGTGATTTTGGTCCGAAAGCACTGATTTTTCCACCAGAGGTCATGAGTATGAGCCCGGTGCCTTTTCCTTGGGTATTTTTACGGACTTCAGCAAAAGCTTCATTGATTTTTGCAATTTCCTTTTCTGCTTCTTGTGTTTTACCAAAAATTTTTCCAAAGATAGACACATTTCGTTTTATATCTTCAAGAGAATTTTCGTTTTCTACGGTTAGATCAATTGTTGGGGCTATTTTGGATAAGTCTTTATATTTTGCTTGAGTTCTGGAGGAAATAATAATCAAATCGGGTTGAAGAGTGGCAATTTTTTCATAATCTGGCTCAAAAACGGTTCCAATTCTTTCATATTTTGCATCGTCAAATTGTTGCAGATAGGAAGGTTTTTTTCCTTCAGGAAGGCCGATAACTGCTTGGATACCAAGGCGATTCATATTATCTAGCGAGGCAAGATCAAACACAACAACCTTTTGCGGAGAAGTGGGAACAGAAGTCGTGCCTGAAACATGATCAATTGTTATATTTGTCTGGGTACTCGTATTTGCAATACTCGTATGCGTCCACAAAATCGTTGCAAAACTAATTGCAACCAGTAAAATAGAAGTCATCCATTTCATATATTTTATCATCGTGATTTTATCCTTTTATCTAATATTACAAGGGTTTGTGCACTTAAAAACTTAACTTTGGTATTTTTATGCACAAAATGAAGCGTAAATAAATAACACTATGTTGTAAAGTTGACTGACATATGTTACAAATCGTTCACTTACCTCATTTTCACTTAATTCTAGTGTTTTTGCAACATTATTTAGAAAGTTTGACATATGATCAATGTATTTAAAAAGCGTACACGTTTGTACGCACTGACAACAAGTGCTTTCTTCTTTTTACAAGGTGTAGATGTTTCTATGGGGAGTAGTTGGTTTTCACTGCCTTCAATTTCATTGCCAAATCTAAGTGGATTATCATCTCTGGTGCCATCTTTTAGAAGTTCATCAAAATCTCCTGCACCTAAAGTAGTTGAATTACCTGCATCTCCTTCGCCACAAGTCGCTAGCCAAGGGGATGGTGGTGGCGCTGGTGTTCCTGGTGGTGGCGCTGGTGTTCCTGGTGGTGGCGCTGGTGGACTTGGTGGCGCTGGTGTCCCTGGTGGTGTTGGCGTTGGCGGTGTCCCTGGTGGTGTTGGCGTTGGCGGTGTCCCTGGTGGTGTTGGCGTTGGCGGTGTCCCTGGTGGTGTTGGCGTTGGCGGTGT
>NZ_JBHIPJ010000031.1:7384-28829 GCF_042195945.1 Bartonella sp. AP30XZML
CGGTGTCCCTGGTGGTGTTGGCGTTGGCGGTGTCCCTGGTGGTGTTGGCGTTGGCGGTGTCCCTGGTGGTGTTGGCGTTGGCGGTGTTGGTGGTGGCGGTGTCCCTGGTGGTGTTGGTGGTGTCTCCGGTACTAATACTCCTGCTTCTGGTGCTCCTGCTCCTGGTGCAAATTCATGTTCTGATGGGAGTTTTAAGACCCTTAACTCTGTGATCTGTTCTGATGGGGGGGCTCATACACTAAAGAGAAGTACTATTGGTGTGTTGAAATTTGGCGATAATGCTATGCATGCAACAGGACAGGTTACTCAGAAAGACGTGTATACCGCAGGTGATAAAGAAGTCTTGTATTTAGTTCGAGGGACAACTGTTGAGTTAGAGAAAGTGTCTATTAGGGGGAAGGCTTTTCCAGAAGGTAATGTTATTTTGAGTTCTAATGAAAATGATGATTCTAAAAATTTCAATGGTTATCTTAATGCAAAAATGGGGGCGGGGGTATTAGCAACGCTTAATTCAAAAGTTAAGCTAGAAAATTCAAGTATTAAGGAATTTATAGTCGGGGTTGATGCACAAAACGAAGGAAGGATTCATATGAAAGGTGGGGGGATCTATTATAGTCAGATAGGAGCTTCTACTGATTTTGCGTCATTTGTTTTTCTAGATGGAGTGAATTTTTATGCAGTTGGGGTTGGGTTGAACAGTTCTGGTAGATCTGGAATTATGATGCAATCTGGGTCGATTAATCTTGATAAAGGGGCGGTGGGAGTTGTAGCAGGGTATAAAGGGGTTGTAAAATTAGATGAGGTTAAGATTAATATTAAAAAGGGGATAAGCGGGCGAAATAGTGTTGCTTCTGTTGATTCTACAGAATCTCCAAATCTTATTTTCTTGTCAGATGGGGGTTCTATTTCTTTTAATAAAGGAAAAGTTGAGAGTTCTGATGCAGTTGTTTTATGGGTTACTCGTGGTATTGACGAGTTTTTAGTCGGTCCAATGAATGATCGTGCTTTCGGAGCTGGTGTTTTGGCGAGTCGTTTTGTTATTGATGCTAATCATAATCATAATGATAATGATGATTCTATTTATACAAAAGATGATATGCTTGAAATGAATGCACTCTATGATGTTTATCACGTTATGGATGATGCTTCTGAAGATGTTCTCTCTACTCTAAAATGGACTGTAGGTAATAGCAATGCTTTGCAATATATGCAAAGTATTACGGGTGATAGGGAGAATAAAAATTATTTTAAGATTAAAGCTGATATTAAAGAATCAACTATTCAAATAACCGGGAAAGATTCTTATGGCATATATTTTAATACGGTATCTTCAGAAGATGAAAAAGAATCAGGTGAAGAAGTAACCGTAAGAAGTTACGACGATAATGAGAGCATGCCGATGGTTCTTTTAAAAAAAGCTACTCTTAGAATTCCAGACGGTGTAGCTATTTATGGTGGTGATTTAAATGGTGCTGTTATTTTAGGAGAGGGTAGTGTTCTTTCGGGTGATCTATTTTTAAAAGCTGAAGCTCATTCTAAACTGTTAGTGCATGCTCATAAATCTTCAATTATAGGTGAAGCTCGTGTTGATGAGAATGCAAATGCTGCACTTTATTTGTCTCATTCAGGATTGTATTTAACAAAAAGTATTCATCATAAACAATCGGAGAGAAATACAAATCATATAGATTCAAAGCTTTCGTTTGTAGATCTTTCAGATAGTAATATTGTATTTTTGCCTCCAAGAAGTGAAGATGAAGGTTATCAAACACTGCAAATTGGAAATAGACGAGATGAAAACACTCTAGGTAGTGGGTTACGTGCTCAGGGAGATGCTAGGCTTTATGTTAATGTGAATTTTGTTTCTGATAATTTAGATAATGTTAAGCTTGTGTCTGATAAGCTTTTGATTCATGGTGATGTTTCTGGAACAACGAAGGTGTATGTAAATGATACTTCTGTCATCACCACTTTAAATAGCCAATTAGAAAATGGAGCGAAAGTTCAGCGTCAAGGTGTACAAAATCAAGATCGACGGGAGGAAAATAGAAAAAAACCTGCCTCTCTTCAAATTATTCAAGTTTATGGAGAAGCAGAAGAAGATTCTTTTAAACTTGCTAATGAATATGTTACATTGCAGGGATCACCTTATCAATATGTTCTTAGGGCTTCTGGTCCAATGCAATATAGTGCTTCTGGTCCAATAAGATATTCCAGTAGACCAAGAAAACCTGAAAATAGACCTGAGGTAGTGTGGACTTTCAGCTTAGAAAGTAAATTAGAAAATGGTGAGAGGCGGCAAAGTATAGCTCATGGACCTCGTAATCGTATTAGTCCTAAGACACCTTTTGTGCGACCTGTTGTTTTTGATGTTTCGTCATCTGAAGATGCAGGCACTGTGTCTGGGGTAAATAGTTCTTCAGGATTAGATTCTTCATTAGTACCTGATCAAGTTACTGCTTCTGTTTTTCCAGGGAATCCTGAAACACTTGGGAGATCTGATGTAGAAGAGGCTGATGTATCTGTTGGAAATCCTGTTACAACTTTTGAATCAGAAGGACATACTCCATCTGCTTCACTAAGAGTTTTGACAACTGAGGAGACTGTTGATGGAAGTGAAGATACTTCTCTTATTGCTTCTCCTAATGGAACAGATAGTCAGAATGAAGTAGAAAATGCTACAGTGATCCACAGTGATACTGATACAGTTGATGTGAATAGTGATATTACAGAGGTTGGATTAATTCCGTCTCAGGCTGTTATATCTTCTGCTCCTCAATCTTTTACGCCGGAGAGTTCTGGACTTGGAAGGTCTGACACAGGCGATTCTGATGTGGAGTTAGGTCTTTTGGCTGGAATTTCGTCAGTCGCTGGAACTGAAGAAGGTACTTCATCTTCTACGTTAGATGTTCTTCCTGCTGAGCCTTCTGCTCCTCAGTCTTCTTTGTTAGGAAGTTCAGAGACTATAGAACCTACTACTTCTGGAAAAACTGGAAAGCCTAAGGCTTCTTCTTCCTTAGTTAATTCTACTGCGTCTAAGCAAGAGAAGCCTGCATCTAAGGAGATGGGAGATAAACCTGTAGGGCGTGTTCTACTTTCTACTGGCGGAGCCAATACACTTAGATCTGAATCGCAAAACCCTGGGGTTGTATATACTGTTACATCAACCAATGGTATAAAGCAGGAAGGTGGTTCTTCTCAATGTAGTGGAGATATGGGGAAAAATGGTGCGGAGAGATTGCAAGTTGCTTATTCTTGTGCCGATGGAAAATTACACACGATAACAGGACAAACACTGAAGGCGCGTGGTGATACTCAGCATTCTATGCATGCAAAGAGTAATACAGTTGTTAAGTTAGAAACTGCCACTATTGTTGGAGCAGAATCTGATAAAGGAAGTAATTTTGGTGTTACGCCATCAAAGTTTGTGAGTGCTGTGCTTGCAGAAGAAAAAGCAGAGATTGTTTTGGATAAAAACTCAACAATTCAATCTTCTGTAATTGGGCTTGAAGCTAAAAGTGGCGGAAAAGTTAAGATGATTGGTGGAACAGTAGATGCGCTTTATGTGGGTGCTTTGGCAGGTTCTGGATCGTCTGTTAACTTAAAGGATACAAAAATTAACGTGACGGGGAATTTTGCTGCAGCTGGTCTGGTGAGTCAGGCTGGTGAGGTAACCATGGACACTGGAAAGATTGCTATTGAAAGAGGAGTGGCAGTAAGGTCGGAATCTGGAGGCAGCGTTAAGTTAGACAAAGTTAGCATTACTGCGAAAAAAGCGCAGAATAAGTTAGATTCAGCAGAGAATTTAGAGCGTGCAGCTTTTCTGGTGAGTGATAATGCTTCTGTTGATTTTAAGAACGGAAATGTTGTTACTGATGCCCATGCTGTGTGGGTTATGAAAAGTGGTGATGCTGTTGAGACGGGTTCTTCTAGGAGAAGGAGATCCTCTGACGTTCGTCCTACTATGAATCACGTAAATATCGAATCTTCTACTGTTAAAGTGGAAGGTGACGGAGTCTACGGTATATATTTTGATGGGGGAACACAGAAGGAAGCGAGT
The DNA here is from genome assembly GCF_042195945.1 of Bartonella sp. AP30XZML. NCBI lineage: Bacteria > Pseudomonadati > Pseudomonadota > Alphaproteobacteria > Hyphomicrobiales > Bartonellaceae > Bartonella > Bartonella sp. AP30XZML. The sequence continues at coordinate 11,445 of NZ_JBHIPJ010000031.1, forward strand.
CAACAAAATCGAAGTCAGGATTTAACAACTGAGAAAACAAATGTTGTTAAGCGGAGTACTGTGTCCAAACAGGAAAAAACGCCTATAGGCATAACAGGGACAGTTTCGTTGAAAAAAACTGATTTTGAAGTTGCAAATGGTATAGCTATCTATGGTAATAATTCTGGTGGTCGTGTTTTATTAGAAAATAAAACAACTCTTGCTGGTGACTTGTTATTAAAAGCCGAGAATGATTCGAACATATTGGTTTCAGTTGATAATTCTATTGTTACAGGCGGTGTTCGCGTTGATAAAAATTCTTATGCAAAATTAGACTTGGCTAATAATTCACAGTGGACTCTAAAAAGAAGTGCACAGAGGAATTTGGGGACTCTAGATTCAGGATGTGTGGATTCATGCATTGCTTCTGTAAGTCTTGTAAATAGTGCTATTGATTTTGCACCTTCGGAATCTGAAGGAAAATATCAGACTCTCCATATTGGAAATGGGAAAGGAACTGTTTATGCGGCACAGGGTAATGCTGTAATTCATCTCAATGCACGTTTAAATCCTCGTGATCCGAGTGATCAGCAAGTCACTGATCGGCTTGTCATTCATGGTGATGTTTCTGGAAAAACAAAAGTACATGTACGAGGTGATGCGGGCAATGTAGGAGATGGTAAAGCGAATGCCAAGATTGCTCATAGTGTTTCAATTATTCAGGTCTATGGTCAAGCGAAGAAAGACTCTTTCCAACTCGATGGCAATTATGTTGCACTGAGAAACTCACCTTACAAATACACCCTTCGTGCTTATGCTCCAGAAGCGACTTCGAAACAGGAGCATGTTCAGCAGAAATTTATTAAGGATGGTGGAGAATTTTGGAATTTCCGTTTAGAAAATCAATATGTTAAGTCTGTTGGATCTGCTGCCCTTCCTGAGCAATTTGTAAGGTCTGTTGTTCCACAGGTTCCAACTTATCTCAGCTTGCCTAATAGTGTATTCCACGCTGGTTTGATGGATATTAGCAATCAAAATAAGCAATTGGAGACGTTACGGATGACTTCTACAGGAATGGTAGAGGTTCGTGAAAATCCCGCTTTATACTTGCGCGGCTATGGTGGAAGTTATCATTATGCTTCAGATCTGTCCGCACTTGAATATGGTTATGACGGCGATCTTAGTTATAATGGTGTAGAGGCAGGTGTTCTTCTGCAAACTATTGAAAATACCGACAGTGCTATATCCTTTGGCATTATGGGAACTTATGGAAAACTTTCTTTGCAGCCTGTGAATGTTGAGTACAGTCAGAAGAGTGCATTTGATAAATGGACTGCTACGGTATATGGTAGCATGCAGCATAATGTTGGCTTCTATGTCGACGGTCTTTTATCCTATGGTCTGTTCAAAGGTGATGTTCTCACCCTTGCACGGGGTAAAACAGCAACATTAAAAGGTAATCCTTTGAGTGTTTCTTTAGCTGGTGGTCAGACAATTATGACAGGATATAAGGGCTTTGTCTTTGATCCGCAGGTTCAGGTTGTGTATCAACATCTCCAGTTTAATAAAGCCCGTGATATCGACAATTTTGATATTGAAATGGGTAACCTTAATCAGTGGGTAGCACGTGTTGGTGGACGTTTAACCAAGATTCCTACAGGTTCTGAAGGCGTGAATGCTGTTGCTTTCTATGGTAAGCTTTATCTTGCTCATGGTTTTGAAGGAAAACAGTCTGTGCATTTCAATGATGCTTTCAAGTTAGGAGCTTTTGGTTCTTCTCTAGAGGCTGGATTAGGTTTTAATGCCAAATTGGTGCCACAGTTCTCTCTGCATGCTGATATTCTCTATCAACATAAGCTTAATAAGGCTGGTTTTTCGGGAACGAGTTTTTCCGGAGGAGTACGTTATCAGTTTTAATATAAGGTACACTATGTACCTTTTTAGAAAAGGCAGCACATTGTGCTGCCTTTTTTCTTTATAACAACTTGTGTTGTTCTTAAAAAATCTCGTCTTCTTTATTAAGCAAAAAAGACATAGTTTGTTTTATGCATGAGAGCACTTTTCTTCGCTAAAGCGAATTTTCTTAAAATTTATGCTGCTACTGATGCGATAGAGTGCTTCGCTTTTATCGGCTTTTTAAGCGTTCAGCAGACCGGTATGCGTTACGTTATCCTTTTTGGTACTGTATTGATATTATCTAATATAATATTTGATGTTTTCTAAAGCTCGTTTTTGAGAGTTTGTTTTCTACTGATTTAAGTCATTGTTTCATTCATCTCCTTGTGGATTAATTTTTAAAGTTCACAAGGTTTGATTGTGTTTTTAATTAATTACACGCACTGGTTTTATTTTTTCTTTACACGAAATACAGAATGCATTATACACTCATAAAGTGTGTTTTGTAACTATTCTCTTATAGGTGGTTTTGGCGTAGAGCTTTTGCCAAATTTATTGGGATAATTCATTGCACAGTTCAGATGAGCATGAGGCATGTTCTTTTGTTACACTTTTCGTATTTTTGAGGTGTGCAATGGGGTGTTTTGTAAGTGCTTTTGTTTTTAATGAGAGGGGAAGGAAAGTTTCGAGGGAACTATGATTAAAGTTTTTAGAAATCATGTATGTTTATGTGCTTGTACAACAGCTATCCTCTCTTTGCTTCAAAATGGAAGAGAAGTGTATGCGGCTGCAGAGGGGAAGGATAGTAAACCTTATGTTATAAAGGTTATCCCAGTTGTCTCTGCTAATTCTTCTCCTCGTCTTAGCGGGAGTAATAAGCATAAGCTTCCTCTTAGTGGAGAGAGTGGGCAGAATTATTATCCTTCTAATATGATTAATGTTGGCAATAACGATGAGGGTATTCGTGGGGGGAGCGATTATCGTCAGCTTAGTGGAGTGGAGGGATGGAATGGACATAAGGATAATGTAGATAACTCTGTTAAAGATGCAGACTCTGATGGAAGAGGAGTGAATCCTGGGTTTTATTACCATAGTGGGTTGTATTATGTATGTGATAATTGCGGGACAGATCCTAAAATTGATAATAAATCTTATAAAATTACGAAAGAGAACGTTTCCAACTATCCTGTTGATCCTACTGCTATAACGGTGAAACGGATAGGGACCAGAGTTTATGGAGAGAATGTAACTGTTAGCAGTGAAGTTTCTGATAAATCTTTTTTGCGTGGTGTGGCTGTATCAGATGACGGAAAGATTGTTTTGAAAAAACCGACGCTTCAAAATACAAAGTTAGCTCTTTTCGCTCATAATGGGATAATTGAGATAAAGCAGGGGATTATAGAGGACAGTGATAGGGCTGTTGAAGCCGTGGGGAATTCATTGGTTATTTTAAAGGATACAAAAGTTAATACGCGTGATGGGAAGGTAAGTCTTTCCAGTTATAGCGGTGCAGATATCTGGGTGGAAGGTGGGGAGGTTAACTATACCAACAGTCATGGGATTTCTGCGATGTTGGGAGGCACGGTGATTCTCGATGGTGTTACTCTTACTGGAAAGGGACACAAAGACAAAAATGATGCAGCTTTTTTAATGGATGAAGGGGGACGTGTTGAGTTTACAGGGGGGACTATTAAGGTTGAGGATGCACATGGTATATTATTAGAAAATCCCGTCAAGTCTTTTAGTGTTGTACCAGAACGTTCTGACTCAAAAGATGAAACTGAAGATTTATCGAATAACTTTTATGTGACCGAGGCTAATTTTAAGTCTTCTTCTGTTACAGTAAAGGGTGAGGGATCTTATGGTATCTATTTTCAGGGAGAGAAGCCATGGAGCGAAGATGTGGATAAAAAAGAGGAGATTTCATTAGAGGAAGAAAAAGCTCCACCACGATTGGAAGTTGTTAATTTGGATACAACAGAGTTTTCTGTTTTAGACGATACGGCTCTTTATGGTAAAAACGTTATTTCTGGTGCGGTGAGTTTGATGAAAAGTACTCTTCGTTCAGGGGATTTTTTATTAAGAGCTGAGAAAGGGGCTTCTATAACGGTTTTGGCTGATGGTTCTACCCTTGAAGGTCGTACTCACGTTGATAAAAATTCTAATGCTGAGCTTTATTTAGGAGGTCATTCTACATGGATTTTACCACAACAGGTGCAAAAAGATCAACATGAGCCTGCAAATATCTCTTCTATTTCACTCGTTAGTCTTATGGGTGATAGCTCTATTAATTTTAAAAGACATGAATCTTCTTCTGCTGATGATTATCAAACTCTTCGTATTGGAAAGGGAAAGGGTGAGGTTTATAGAGCACGGGAAGGTGCCTCTATTTCCCTTAATACATACCTGAATAGTGGTGGTGCTCTTAATCATCAAAAGACTGATCGTGTTTTAATTCATGGTGATGTTTCGGGAAAAACAAAGCTCCAAGTGCATGGAGTTGCAGGAAGTCCAGGAGGATACACGGGAAGGGGAGGAAATGATGAAGGTATTTCAATCATTCAGGTTTCTGGACAAGCAGAGCAAGATTCTTTTCAGTTGGAAGGTGGTTATATAGCACTAGATAAATTACCTTATCAGTATAAGCTTTATAGTTATGGTCCAGGATCTGAGTTTGGAAAAGCAAGCATGGATCAGAGATTAGTTGAAGGGAGCGGAGATTTTTGGGATTTCCGCCTTGAAAGTAGGTCTATAGATTCTGATGTTCAACCTAAACCAGATCCTGCTCCTAAGCCAATTCCGGGACCAGAACCTTCTCCAGAACCAGCTCCGGAGCCCCATCCTCGTCCTAAGCCGGGCGTTAAGGCTGTTGTTCCGCAGGTTCCGACTTATCTCCTTTTGCCTAATGCTTTACGTCATATTGGTTTGATGAATGTTAACAATCAAAATAAGCGGTTAGAAGCTTTGCGAATTACTTCTGGGGGCTTATTAGAAAGTCGTGAAAACCCTCTCTTTTTTGTGAGCGGTTATGGCGGCAATCATCGTTATACTTCAAATCTTTCCGCGCTTGAATATGGTTATGGCGGCGAGTTTAATTATAATGCCATAGAGGCAGGCGTTTTGCTGAAAGCAATCGAAAATATGTATGGTTCCACTTCTTTTGGAATTATCGGGGCTTACGAGAGATTTTCTTTGCAACCTTTGAATGTTGAGCAGAGTCAAAAAAGTACATTTGATAAATGGTCAGTTACGGCATATGGTGGTATGCAGCATGATGCAGGTTTTTACGTTGATGGTCTTGTGTCTTACGGCTTGTTTAAAGGTGATGTTCTAACAACTGCACGGGGCAAGACGGCAACATTAAAGGGTTTCCCTTTAAGTGCTTCATTAACTGCTGGTAAAACGTTTATGGTGGGGGAGGACGGTTTTGTTTTTGATCCGCAAGTTCAGGTTGTTTATCAATATCTTCAATTTAATAAGGTGCGTGATGTGGACGGCTTTGATATTGATTTAGGAAAACTTCATCAGTGGGTAGGGCGTGTTGGAGGACGTTTAACAAAGAGGCTGGTTGCTACTGATGAGGCTCAGGTTGTTTCTTTCTATGGCAAGCTTCATCTTGCTCATGGTTTTGAAGGAAAACAATTTGTGCATTTTAAAGATGCTTTTCAGCTAGGTGCTTTTGGTTCTTCATTAGAAACTGGATTAGGTTTTAATGCCCAATTATCTCAAAATTTTGCGCTTTACGGCGATTTGGTTTATCAGCACAAACTAACGAAAGCTGGTTTTTCTGGAACGAGTTTTTCAGGTGGATTGCGTTATCATTTCTAGTATTATTTCTGTTTTTGATTAATCTTTCAAAAAGCTACAAGTTATACTTGTGGCTTTTTCTCATTATCTATTCATTTTGTGTTATAGCATTTTTACGAGAGTATGACTTTGCATATCTTTAATATGCTTTTAGGTTGGACTTATTTCGTTTTTTTGAAAAGTCTGAAGGCTTGTACGTTATCGTTTCAAAACGCGTATTTCAGAGTGATTATTATAATATTTTGATTTATAAAGATATTTTTAATTTAGGGTGCTGAAATATTTTCAATGCTCTTATGATGAATCCATAAAAAGCACTCCTGTTCATATTATATGTAAAATTAGCAAGTGGATAATCGTTTAAGAAAGGAGTCAATATAATTTTGGGAATTATATTAAGAGGAGAGGATTTACAATATTAGAAATTGGCAAAGACAAAGATGCTACTCAGGCACAATGAGGGCTGTATCCGATAAACTTGATATTATATCTGCTGTCGTTATGAAATGGGGATGGAAATATGAGATATATCTGAGAAAATTGGTGAATGAGAAACATAATGACGTATTGTTTTTTGAAAGTGTGTTTTCTTTAAATGCATAAATAAAAAGATGAAGTCATGTGTCATCTTCACTTTTTAAAATATGGCTCTGAATGTTTTTGAATATTGTAAAGTTGAATTAAAAGGAAAAGGTAAAATCGGAACTGATTTTTACACGTTCCTACTTTTTATTAGACTGTCTTACCATGAAGATTGCCTAAAAGGCATATGTGAACTCTTGTTTCTCAATTTTGGCATATGTTTTGTCTGCTTACAGAGTGTACACTGTTTCAATATAATATTATCGTAAGGATGTTGATTATATCCGTTCTGGCGGTGATTAGACGGCAGTTAAAGTAGGTGTTCTTAATGCATGTCAACTGACTAAGGGTGTTTTTGACTAACAACGTTAAAGGTGATTTTTCTGTCGTTCTTCAGTTATATTTTTGCAAATTCTTTGTAAAAGCGACAGATTTAGATTGTATTTTCGAGTAATTTTTTTATTCCATATTTACATAAAACACAAAAAATATTAATAAACTCACGATATTAAAACCTAAACGTATTAAATATTTTTCTTTTGGTTAAGTTTTTTGATACGTTATGTATAGATCTTAGTAAGAAGAGGGGGGTTATGGTGGAATTATGGTCAATCTATTTAAAAATCGCTTCTCCTTATGTACTTTTACAACGGCACTTCTTTTTTTGACACACAATGTTGGTGTTTTTGCACGCAATGCTGAATCTCAGGTTATCTCTGGAAGAAAGCAGTCTTCATGTGATCAGAATGCAGCATTTTATCAGTGTTCTGATGGTGGAGCGCACGAAATTAATAATAAAGTTTATTCGTTAATGGATAAAAATGTTAATGGTGTTCATGGAGCCATGGAGGCGTCTAAGGAAGGTACAATTATTCGTGGCAAGAATATAACTGTTAAGGGTATTTTGGATGAAAAGAATAACTCGGAAAACAATTTTTGGAAATATGGAGTAAAGGTATCAGAAAAGGCGACCGTCGTTCTGAGCGATTCCACGTTGAGTGGGGTTTTAGTGGGGGTGGAAGCTCAAGGTGGATTCATCGTAATGTCTGGTGGATCAATTGATGCAATCAAAGTGGGGGCTTTTGCTGGAGGAAAATCTCAAAGTGGTGTTGATTTAACGAATACGCAAATTAGCCTAGGGAGAGTTGGGGTTAAAGCAGAAGAAAAAGGATATCTTATTTTAGAGGGTGTCTCTATTACCGGCAAGGGGAGTACCGGCAAGGATGATCAAGGGCTGGATGCAGGTCGTCAGGCAGCTTTTCATATATCTGAAGATGGTTATGTTCAGTTTATGAAAGGTTCTGTTGATGTTACTGATGCTCATGGGCTTTTATTGCAGGGAGATAAAGCTCCTCAGATTAATATTGGAGATTCCAATATTACAGTGAAAGGTAATGCATTTTATGGTATACACTTTGAAGGTGTGGCAGCATCAGAAGGTTCGTCAGAGGGAAAATCATTGCGCGTTGATTTGAAAAAGACGCGTTTTGTCGTTCCAGATAGTATAGCTGTTTATAGCAGTAAATCTGGAAAATCTAAAATATTTTTAAAGGAAACAAAGCTTTTTGGGGATTTGTTGCTGAAGGCTGATCGTAACTCTTCTATAGAGGTTGTTGCTGATGCTTCTGCACTTGTCGGTCAAACTCAGGTTGATAACAGTTCTAAAGTCGACCTTATCTTGGGAAATAATTCACAGTGGGCTTTATTGCAACCAAGACAGAAAAAATTACAAGATCCTAATTATAGAGGTGTTTCGTTTATTTCATCGGTACACCTTTCTAATAGTTCCATTACTTTTGAAAAACCAAAGTCCAGTACTAATCATGCATATCAAACGCTTTATATTGGAAAAGGAACAGGTATTGTTTATCAGGCTTTTGGTGATGCTTGGATTCATTTGAATGCACGTTTAGATCCTAGTGATACAAGTGATCATCAAGTAACGGATCGGCTTCTCATTCATGGTGACGTTAAGGGAAGAACTATAGTCCATATACAAGGGGTTGCGGGAGGTTTAGAAGAAAAAAATAAAAAAGCGCATAGTGTTTCAATTATTCAAGTTTATGGAGATGCATCGTATGACTCTTTTCAACTGAATGGGCAGTATGTTGCATTAAATGGCGCGCCTTATAAATATGTTCTTCGTTCTTATGGACCCAAAGCTACTGGAGGGGAGGAGCATGTTAAACAGAGATTTGCTTTGAATGGAGAAGCATTTTGGAATTTTCGTTTAGAAAATGAATATGTTCAGACACCTGCTGTTTCTAAAAGCACTCCTATGGTTTCTAAACGTACACCTCCTGCACGTGCTTCTTTTGAGGATATTGTTCCAGCATCTTCTGAGGAGGTTGTTCCAGCATCTTCTGAGGAGGTTGTTCCAGCGCCTTCTGAGGAGGTTGTTCCAGTGTCTTTTGCAGATAGTCTTTCTAAAATTGAAAATGTTTCTCCGTCTCGACGAGGTGTAAGATCTGTTGTTCCTCAGGTACCAACTTATCTGCTTTTGCCGAATAGTTTGTTCCACGCTGGTTTGATAGATATTAGCAATCAAAACAAGCAGCTGGAGACAGTACGGACTAATCCTAGTGGAATGTTGGAAATTCGTGAAAATCCTGCTTCATTTTTGCGTGGCTATGGTGGAAGTTATCGTTATGTTTCAGATTTATCTGCGCTTGAATATGGTTATGGGGGGGATCTAGGGTACTATGCGCTAGAGACAGGTGTTTTGCTACAAAAAATTGAAAATGTTGACAGTGCTATATCCTTTGGGGTTATGGGGGCTTATGGAAAGCTTTCTCTACAACCTCGAGATGTTGCACAAAGCCAAAAAAGTACATTTGATAAATGGACTGCTACAGTTTATGGCAGTATGCAGCATGATGTAGGATTCTATGTTGATGGTTTGTTATCTTATGGTCTGTTTAAGGGAGATGTTCTGACAACTGCGCGGGGTAAAACGGCAACATTGAAGGGTAACCATTTAAGTGTTTCCTTGATGAGTGGTCAGAAAATTGCCACAGGATATGAAGGTGTTGTTTTGGATCCACAGGTTCAGGTTGTTTATCAGCATCTTCAATTTAATGCGGCTCGTGATATTGATAATTTTAATATTGAGATGGATAAATTTGATCAATTGATGGTGCGTATGGGTGGTCGCTTGATAAAGACTCTTACTGCGTCTGAAAAAGATCGTGATGTTTCTTTTTATGGAAAGATTCATTTTGCCCATGATTTTGGAAAAGAAAGGTCTGTGCGCTTTAAAGATTCTTTCCAGTTAGGGGCTTTTGGTTCTTCTCTAGAGGCTGGATTAGGTCTTAATGCTCGCTTGTCTCAAAAATTTGCGCTTCATGGTGATTTGGTTTATCAGCATAAGTTGAGTAAAGGTGGTTTTTCTGGAATCAGTTTTTCTGGTGGATTGCGCTATCGTTTTTAGGATGATCATCTTGAGGTAAGTTGTTTAAAAAACCACAAGCCATGCTTGTGGTTTTTTATTATTTGTTTGCAACTTTTTAAATAAGTTTTTTAAAAAAATGTTTTTTTTGCATGAGCAAGTTTTTTTCTTTTTAGAAACGAGATAAGGCTTTCTGGTTTGCAGTTTTTGCTTCTTATGCTGTTTTTCTTCTTTGAGTTTATTTTTATTAAATTCTCTTGAAATCACTGCTTTGGGGTGGAATTTTTATTTCTATCTATATTTTTACGCGTTTTTATAAATAATACAATTTTAAATTGTGATATTTTGGGATTCTTGCTTTACATAAAATATAGGGTGGATATATAAAATACAAAACGTATTTTAAATTATCACGCGTAACCAAAGTTATTAAACAGAACGCGTGTTTTTTGTTTTTAGAGAAGGGGAAGAAAGTTTGTAGAAAATTATGTTTAAAAATCATCTCTCTTTATGTCATTTTACAACGGTTATTTTTTTCTTTGTATACAATACTGATGCAGGTGAGATTTCTTCTGAGAAGAAGCAATATTCATGTAACGAAAGCGCCTCATTTTATCGCTGTAATGATGGTAAAACGCATGAAATTGCCAAGAAAACTTATCAACTTACGGGTGAAAGTTCTGATGCTGCCATAGAGGCATCAGGGAAAAATACAGTCATTGAGGGAGAGGCTATAATCATTAACGGTGTTTCGAATGCAAATGGCCATTCAGAAACAAACGCTTGGACAACAGCTGTAAAGTCCTCAAATGGGGGAGGCATTGCTCTATTTGATTCCATGTTAAATGATGTGTCGATAGGGGCCGATATTAATGATGAGGGAGCTTTTGAGATGCAGAATGGGGTGATTAAAGCAACCAGAATGGGGATCAGTGTTGGGGGTAAAGGGTCGTTTGTTTCTTTGACCAAGACAGAGATTAAGACATCTTCTGATGCGATAGGTCTTTTGAGTCATAATGGTGCAAAAATTTATATGAAAGGAGGAAAAATTGATTTTGCTGATGATATTGGTGTTCAAACAGGAGGCGATGGAGAAATTAATTTAGAGGGCGTTTCTATTACTGGGAGGGGGAAACAGGGAACAAATACAGATAATCATCGTGAAGGTTCTGCTTTTAGTATGCTTCAGGGGAAAGGCTCTCTTAATTTCCAGAAGGGAAACGTTAATGTCGACAATGTTCATGGCATTGTAGTGCAGGGGAATAACCATAATGCTGCTCATATAAAATATTCCAATGTTTTTGTGAGAGGGAATGGATTTAATGGCATGCACTTTTTTTGGGAAGCTGTCTTAAATGATAAAAAAACAATTATACCTGGAAAAGGGACTGTCCATTTGACAAAGACAACTTTTATGGCTCCAGAAAGTACGGCTATTTATAGCCGCGAATTCGAAAGTTCTGTTAAACTCTTACAAAATTCAAAAATTTCTGGAGATTCACTCCTGAAAGCTGTTGAGCGTTCTAATGTAAAGATTGAGGCTGATGCTTCTACCCTTGTAGGAGGCGCACATGTTGATGAAAGTTCTACAGCTAAGATAGATTTAAAAAATGGTTCAAAGTGGATTTTATCGCGACCAAAATATGACAAATTGCAAAATTCTGATGCTTCTGGTTCTAATTTAGGGGACTATTCCTTCATTTCATCGGTCAATCTTACGGATAGTTCTCTTGTTTTTGAAGAATTAAAATCTAAAACAACAGATGGTTATCAGACACTTCTCATCGGAAAAGGATCTGGGACTGTCTATAAAGCGCATGGTGATGTGAATCTTTATCTTAATGCATATTTGGATCAAGGGGGAGAGCTTGAAAAGCAAAAAACTGACCGGCTTTTAATCAATGGTGATCTTGAAGGAAAAACGACAGTCCATGTGTATAGTGTTCCTGGAAGCTCAGGGGCATTGACGGGAGAGGGCGGTAATAATCAGGGGATTTCCATTATTCAGGTTTATGGAAAAGCCATGGAAGATTCTTTTCAGTTAAATGGGGGGTATGTCACACTTGAAGCCTCTCCCTATCTGTATCATCTTAAGAGTTATGGTCCAAGCTCTTCTTTAGGGGCGGCAGATTCCAATCAAAGAGTGCTTAAAAATTCTGGAACATTTTGGGATTTCCGCCTTGAAAGTAAATTTGTTGATTCCACTAAAGTTTTTCCTGTTCTTGATTTGGTTGTCCCCCCTTCTTCTGATGATATTCCTTCTTTTCCTAAAATTCATCCTAATATTACTGGAGGTGAGGATGGTTCTATTGATTCTAACTCTCAGCAAAAACCTCAGGAGCCAAGTCTTTCTTCTCCTGTAGATTCTCCTGGTAGGGATTCCCATCTTGCGACCACACCTAATGTATCTGATGTTTTTGTGCTTGAGATCCCCAATCCTCTTTCCTCTCTTGCACCTGTTGTTCCCGCTATTGCTGAATCTAATCCAGTTGCTCCACCTGCATCTGGTTCACTTGTTCCGCCATCTGTTTCACCCACCCCTTCTGTTGTTGCCCCAGTTGCATCTGGTTCACCTGTTCCGCCGCATGTTTCACCCACTCCTTCTGTTGTTGCCCCAGTTGCGTCTGGTTCACCTGTTTCGCCGTCTGTTTCACCCACTCCTTCTGTTGTTTCCTCAGTTGCATCTATTTCACCTGTTCCGTCATCTGTTTCACCCACTCCTTCTGTTGTTTCCCCAGTTGCATCTGGTTCACCTGTTCTGTCATCTGTTTCACCCACTCCTTTTGTTGTTACTCCACCTGCGTCTGGTTCTTCTGTTTCGGCATCTGTTTTTGAGCTTTCTTCTCATTTTGAGCCAAATGTGAGAGTCGTTGTTCCACAGGTTTTGACTTATATTCTTGTGCCAAATACCTTATTTTATGCTGGATTGATGGATATCAGTAATCAAAGCAAGCAGTTGCAAGCGCTGCGAACTGTTTCTGGTCGGTTGTTGAAAAATGATGAAAATCCCGCTTTGTTTTTGCGCGGTTACGGTGGACATCATCATTATACTTCAAATTTGTCTGCATTTAAATATGGTGATTATGGCGGTGAGCTTGATTATAATGCACTAGAGGCAGGTATTTTACTCAAGAAAATCGAAAGTGCATACAGTACGACATCTTTTGGGATTATGGGAAATTATGGCAAACTTTCGTTGCAGCCTCGAAAGGTTAAACAAAGTCAAGAAAGTATATTTGATAAATGGACAATCACAGCATATGGAAGCATGCAGCATGATACGGGTCTCTATATGGATGGTCTCTTCTCTTATGGTTTGTTTAATGGAAATGTTCTCACACTTGAGCGAGGTAAAACGGCTGCATTGAGAGGGAAGCCCCTAAGTGTTTCTTTAACTGCTGGTAAAACGTTTATGATAGGCAGCCGATATTTTATTTTTGAACCACAGGTTCAGTTTGTTTATCAAAATCTCCAGTTTCAGAAGACTCGTGATATTAATAATTTTAATATTGATATGCGAAGCCCAGATCATTGGGGGATGCGTATTGGTGGGTATTTAACGAAGACACTTACATTTACTAAAGATAAAGATGCACATGTTCTTTCATTCTATGGTAAGCTTCATTTCATTCGTAGTTTTGATGATAAACAATTTGTATATTTTAAAAATGCCTTCCAGCTTGGTTCCTTTGGGACTTCTTTAGAAGCTGGATTTGGTGTTTTTTCGCAATTATCTCCCAAAATTATTTTTCATAGCGATCTGATTTATCAGCATAAATTTACGAGTGACGGCTTTTCCGGAACGCATTTTTCTGGTGGATTAAGGTATCATTTTTAATTGTATTTTTCTTTAATACATCCTTTGTGAAAGACATAAGCACAAAACATGGTTTTGTTGTGTCATTTTTCTGATTTTTGACTTTACATATAATACAAAACAAATTATATGTAACGGCACATAATAAGAATAATACGTAGATGAACCAGGTGTGTCTTTTCAGTTTTTTATGAAGATAAAATAAAGGAAGTTTAGACTAAATTATGATTAAAGTACTAAAACGCTATGTGTGTGTGTTCTCTTACGACCTCTATTTCTTTCTTCGTGCACAATATAGATGTGAGTGTAGAAGATTATAACCCCTCGTGTAATTCTCTTTTTAAGTCGTATGCGTGTGATACAGTTGATGCTTCTCGTACTTTTGGAAGTCGTAATAAGTTATATATGAGTGGATTGGATAGGAGGGCTACAGGTGTTATTTTTACAATACGAACTCATAACATAGTTATTAAGCCGCAAAAAAGTAAAGGGGAAAAAGGCTTTCAGGAACTGATGGAATTTTAGAATTAAAGAGATCTGAGGAGATTACATCAGCAGTGGTTGTGTCAAAAGATAATAAAGCTTCTTTTAAAAAGAGTTCTATTACAGGAAATGGCGAAAAGAAAAGTGGTAGAAATGCTACGTTATCTCAATCTGTGTTTGGTGTGAAGCAGGGTAGTTCTTTCCTTTGATGAAGGTAAGATTCAGGTTTCTAATGTTCATGGTATAGAGGCAAGTGTCTTGCTCAATGCGATTGAGGATACACATCACACTTTGAGCTTTAGAATAAGGGAGAATATGGAAAAAAATTCTCTACAACCTCAAGATGTTAAAGAAAGCAAAAAAGTACATTTGATAAATAGTCTATTACAGTATATGGCAGCATGCAGCATGATACAGGCTTTTATATAGATGTCCTTTTTTCCTATGGTTTATTTAAAGGGGATGTTCTGACGCAAGCGAGAGGCAAGACAGCAACATTGAAGGAAACGCCTTTGGAGTGCTTCATTGATTGCTGGCAAGTCATTTATGACAGGGCATAAAGGGGTTATTTTTGATCCGCAGGTTTAGGTTATTTATCAAAATGTGCGGTTTGATAAGGCGTCTGATATTGATGGTTTTGATATTGAGATGGGAAAACTTGATTTGTGGGTGATGCGTGTTGGTGGTCTTTAAGAAAGATGCTTGCTGCTTTTGAAGAGGCTCTTGTTGTTTCTTTCAATTGCGAGCTTTAGCTTGCCATTAGTTTTAGAGGAAAACAACGTGTGCGGTTTGGAGATGAATTCCAATAAGGGCTTTTGGCTCTTCTCTAGAAACTGGAATGAGATTGAAGGCTCAGTTGTCTTCAAACTTTGCTTTGCATGGAGATGTAACTTATCAGCATTGCCTTAGAAAAGGTGGTTTTTCAGGGATTATTTTTTCAGGCGGTTTATACTATCGTTTTTAGGTGCCTATGAAATATAGAGTAATTTTTACATAAGTTATAGAGTGTTTTATGAAGTATAAAGTGATTATTTAAGTTTTATAATTGCTATTGTTAGTGTGTTTAACTTAATGTTATGGGGAATATTTTTTTATTTTTAACTAACAGGGGGAGAAGGAAAAATTGGGAATAGAATTATGGTTAATGTATTAAGGGGTTATAGATTTTTATTTATTACAACGGCTATTGTTTCTTTTTTGCCAATCGTGAGTGTGAATGCAGATTTTAATAATTTTGAAACTCTCTGTGATCCAAACGCTCAGTTTTATAAATGCAATGATGGTAAAAAACATACAATTGAAAATAAAACTTATCATTTAAAAAATTTTTCGAGAGTTCCTTCTGATTCTGCTCCTATTGCTGCTTTATATATAGAAGAACAAGGTACAGTTGTTGATGCATCTCAGATAACTGTTACGGGCGATAATTCGCGTCAAGGAACTGTATATGGTGCATATCTAAAACGTAATGCGCGTCTTAATTTAAAAAATGCAAATTTTAAGGATGTACTTGCGCTTCATGCGCAAAATTCAGTTATTAGCATGACAGATGGGGCGATTACAGGGACTTCTCGCGTTATGTATGCATTTGGAATAGGAACGGATATTGCTTTAGTGCGTGTAAATATTGAGCTTAAACCAAATGAATTCAATAGTACACAAGAATTAAATAGTACCCAAGAAATGGGGCTGGTTAGTAGTTTTAGTTCAAAGATTAGGATGTCAGGCAGTACCGTAACTTTTAATGAGATTGGTGGGTTTTCAGCACAGTTTGGGGGACAATATACTTTTGATAATACTGTCATTAAGGGAAGAGGGAAACAAGAGACTGTTATAGTAGATGAGAAAAATGTTGATAAATTACTGGGAGCTTTTGAGGTATCTCAAGGTAGTGATGTTCAATTGAGTGGTGGTTCTGTAGAACTTACAGGCATGCATGGCTTTTTGATTAAAAATCTTACAGGTTATACAGATGATAATGGTAAATTAATTAATAAATTTAATCATTTGTATGAGTTTCAAAAGACAAATATTAAGGTTAAAAAGACAAAAATTTCTGTTCAGGGGAAAGGAGCATATGGTCTGTATTTTTATGGGTTAAGTCCAGATGTATGGGTTGATTTGGTAAGGTATAATATGTCGTCTTCAGCGCTTTCGAGCGCGCGAGGAATTACTATAGGAACAGCATCTGTTCATTTGTCAGAGACAAATTTTGCGGTTCCGGATGGTATTGCCATTTATAGTGCCGGATATAGTGCTGGAGATCGTGTTTATGGAGCTCGAGCTAAGGTTAGGTTAGAAAAGACAAAAATCTCCAGCGATTTGTTTTTAAAAGCTGAAAATAATTCTTATCTTCTCGTTGAAGCAAATTCCTCTACACTTACAGGAGGTTCTCGTACCAAGGATGCCTCTGATATTTATTTACATTTAAAGAATGGTTCTCAATGGTATCTTACCAAAAGCAAATATCAAAATCCGCAGGAACCAGATGCTACGGTTTCATCGCTTTCAGGTGTGGATCTTGAGGATAGTACAATTGTTTTTGATCACTATCAATCTACTGGTTATCAAACGCTGTACATTGGAAAAAAAAGTGGTGTAAACAAGTTAGATGAGGAGGAGTACATATATGGTGCAGATGGTAATGTTCAGATTAAGATGAGCACGTTTCTCAATAATGATGGTTCATTTGATTCTGAACAAACGGATCGTATTTTGATCTATGGGAATGTCTTGGGAACCACGCTTATTGGGATAGAAGAACTTTTAAAAACTTCAGATAAAGAAGCAGGCAATAAAAGGAGTCAAAGTATTTCACTTATTCAAGTTGCTGGGACGGCAGAGGAAAGTTCTTTTAAGTTAAACAATAGTTATACTACGGTTAATGGATTTCCTTATCAGTATAAACTTCGTGGCTATGGTCCAAGCTCTTCTTCTGGAAATGCAGACCCAAAGAATAGATTGGTTGCTGGAGAAGGGGATTTTTGGGATTTTCGTCTCGAAAGTGTTTACATTGGTCCTGAATTAGATTCTTCTGAAACTGCTTCTAAGCCAACGTCTACAGTTTTACCTCCTCAATCTGAAGAAGAGACGGTTCCTTCTAAACGACCAACAGAGACTATTTCACCTGAACAACCCCCTTCTGTTGAGCCTCCACTTATACCATCTACACCTTCTTTGCCTGAAGGTTCTAAACCGTCTGAAACATTAATCCCTACGGATTCGACGCTTACTCCTTCTGCATCAGCTCCGCCTGAGCTTCCTTCTGTACCAACAGTTCCAGAGGCTCCTTCTGCTGTGCAACCTATGCCTGTACCGTTTGTTCCAGTTGAAGATTCTACTAATGATGTTCTGCCATCTGAGCCCTCTGCTCCGGAGGACACTTCATCTCTGGATACTGTTTCTCCTCCTTCTGTCCCTGTCGAACCAAAGC